>CBDULG010000257.1:0-4750 GCA_965367985.1 uncultured Rhodocyclaceae bacterium | reverse complement strand
GCGCCAAGATTCCGCAGGACATCATTCGCCGCACGCTCAGCAAGGTCATCGACGGCCTGTATTCCACGCCGGTGCGCGACAAGTTCCGCACGCGACTGGAAGCCGGCAGTCAGCCGGGCACGGTCGAGGTCTTCATCAGCCATCGCGGCGTGATGGAAATTTACCCCAACGAGGCGCGAGACGTTACGGTCTGGCAGCCGCGCGCGGCCGACCCGGAACTCGAAGCCGAGATGCTGCGTCGGCTGATGGTGCACCTGGGCGCCGAGGAGTCCTACGCGCAGGCAGAATTGGGCACTGAGCCGCAAGTGGAGCGTGCGCGCATCCAGAGCAACGCCGACGGTTCGACGTCGCTGCAGATCGACGATGCGTT
Source organism: uncultured Rhodocyclaceae bacterium (assembly GCA_965367985.1). Lineage (GTDB taxonomy): Bacteria > Pseudomonadota > Gammaproteobacteria > Burkholderiales > Rhodocyclaceae > Nitrogeniibacter. The sequence goes on along the minus strand of CBDULG010000257.1, from coordinate 4,380 downwards.
CGACCGCGCGTGGCGACGGGTCGGCCTCGCGCTGGACCGGATCAACTTCACTGTCGAAGACCGCAACCGCGCTGACGGCGTGTACTTTGTGCGCTACATCGATCCAGAGATCGACGGCGCGAGCGACAAGGACGAGGGCTTTCTATCCAAACTCGCCTTCTGGCGCAGCAAGGACAAACCCGCGGTCGGTGGCAGCGCATATCGCATCAAGGTCGACGGCGAGGGCGGTACATCGCGCGTGCGCGTGCTGAGCCGTGATGGCGCCGCCGAGAATTCGGCCACGGCAACGCAAATCATCTCGCTGCTGCATGACCAACTGAAATAAGCGCGGAATGATTCGCTTCGCCTCACTGGGCAGCGGCAGCAAGGGTAATGCGCTGCTGGTCCAGTCGGGGCGGACGCGCGTGCTGATCGATTGCGGATTCGGGCCGCGCGTGCTTGCGCAGCGCCTTGCACGACTGGGCGTGGTGCCCGAACAGCTCGACGCGGTGCTGATCACCCATGAGCACAGCGACCATGTCGCGGGTCTCGCGGCGCTGGCACGGCGCGTTGCATGTCCGGTGTATCTTACAGCCGGGACCCGCCGTGCCCTGGAGCGTAGGCAGGCGTTAAATTGCTGCCCACTGATCGAACTGACGCGCGGCGAAACCTTCGCCGTGGGCGACCTTGCGGTGTTCGCACTCGCTGTTCCTCATGACGCTGCCGAACCAGTGCAATACATACTCACCGATGGTGCCGTGCGACTCGGCGTGCTCACCGACTGCGGCCGTGTGACGCACGAAATGCGCAGTGCACTGCAGTACTGCGACGGCTTGGTGGTTGAATTCAACCACGACCTGAGAATGCTCGAGTGCGGTCCGTATCCGGCTTTTCTCAAGGCGCGTATCGCCGGACCCGAAGGTCATCTGGATAACGCAAGTGCCGGGCATCTGCTGGCGAGCGTCGCACATTCAGGCATCCAGCACGTGGTGGGCGCGCACCTGAGCGAGAAGAACAACGCGCCGGCGATCGTCAGAACAGTGATGGCGCACGCGCTTGGCGCCGCGCCGGAGCAGATGCAAATTGCCAGCCAGGATGACGGGTTCGACTGGCGCACGCTGGGCGGGCGTGCGTGATCCTGAAACGAAGAAGGCCGGCGAGTCGCCGGCCTTCGTCATTTGAAGCGTGTTACTTACTGCTTGGGGGTTTCCATCGCGTCGCCAGCAGCATCCTTGGCATCGCCTGCAGCCTCTTTGGCCGCATCGACTGCGTTGCCAGCGGCTTCCTTGGCGTCGGCAGCTGCGTCTTGCGCCATGTCAGCGGCGGCGGAAGCGCCTTCCTTGGTTGCGTCTACGGCGTCGCCAGCGGCTTCCTGGGCAGCGTCGACAGCATCACCCGCAGCTTCCTTGGCATCGGCAGCGGCTTCCTCAGCCGTGTCGCCGGCTTCCGAAGCGGCTTCTTTGGCGGCGTCAGCAGCGGCGCCGGCAGCGTCCTTGGCCTCAGCAGCAGCGTCCTGAGCAGATTCAACCGCTTCGCTGGCGGGCGCGGACTCTTCTTTTTGGCCACAGGCAGAAACGGCCAGCGCGAGCAGTGCGGCGACGAGGAGAGACTTTTTCATATGTTGGTACCTCTCAAACAATTTAGGGTTGACTTGCTGGTGCGTAAGCTTGCATCCGGCGGAGATACTAGCATGCAGGCTTAGTAGAACTTCTATTTATGTTGCATTGCCGCAACAGCATGATCGACCCTACAAGCCAAGAACCGCGCCAATGTTGGCGTCCGAGGCACCTTCCCAAATTGTTTCAATTTGTGCACTGTAGCGCTTTGCGCGGTCGGCTGCGCCGGCAGCCAATACCCCGCGCGGCAGGGTATGCTGCGGGCGTGTCAGCAGGATCTGGCCGTCGGCAATCGAGAGCGCACATTCCATTGCCCTGTGATCGCGTTCGGCGGCAACGCGCACGTGCGCGATATGCCCGAAATTCACCAGCAGCTCGCGCGTGCGCGGCATCTGCCGGCGCAAGGGTTCGGCATTCTGCAGCACGATGCGCATGCCATCGGGGCGCAGCCGCATCACGCACGCCTTGAACAGAGCGTGCATTGCGGATGATTCCAGGTCGAGCGCCGACAAATCCGCATCCTGAATCCATAGCGTGCTTTGCGCGCCGGTCAGTTGTGCACGCACGCATTCCCGGTAGTCTGTCCACGAAGCGAAATCTTTGTCTTCCATTTTCAGTCCTCATCAGTGCGGTCCGCATGCACGAATCCATCCAGATACCACTGATGGATCAGGTCATGCGTGGAGTCGGCGGCGGCCTCGAGTGCTGGGCCATCGATTCGGCGCGTGTCGGCAAGCCGCTCGATCAGGGCGCGCTCGCTGGCCACGAACGGGTAGGCTTCGCCGTTGAGGAAAAACGCGTCGTCCGCGAACAACATGATGCTGCGCCGGTCGAGCCGCACGCCGCAAGCGGTTAGGCGCCGCCGGAGCGCGCGCGCGCCGAGCGGACTATTTGGCGGCTCGAAAAAGACGTTCGGTTTTGGCTCCGAAAGATAGCAGCCGAGAAAATTCGCCACGTCATGGCGTTGCCAGCGAATCTGTGCCAGCGTTGCCTCCACCTTGCCGATCATTTCGGCGGATATCTGCGCGCTGTTTGCTTGCGCACGCAAATCGGGGTCGCTGTAGCGCCCGCTGAAACGTGCGTGCTCCTGCAGAAACGCGAGGAATTCCTGCGCCAGTTCCTGCGCACCCGGCGCGCGAAAACCGATCGAGTACGTCATGCATTCGCCCAGCGCGACACCGTCGTGCGCCCAGTCGGGGGGCAGATAGAGCATGTCGCCGGGTTCGAGCACCCAGCTGTGTTCACACGTGAAATGGCGCAGGATCTTGAGCGGCGCATCATCGACAAGCGTGCGATCCGATGACCGGCCGATCTGCCAGCGCCGCCGCCCGGCGCCCTGTAATAGGAAGACGTCGTAATCATCGACGTGCGGGCCGACGCCGCCGCCATCGGTCGCATAGCTGATCATCAGGTCGTCGAGGCGCGTCTGCGGTATGAAGGCGAAGCGGCGCATCAGCGCGTCTGCCGCATCCGACCAAAGATTCACGCCCTGCACGAGTACTGTCCATGGCGGGCGTTTGCGTCGCAAGTCGGCGGCGCGCTGCGGTCCGTCGATCACCGTCCAGTCGGTGCCGTCGTGTCGTACGAGACGTGACTCGACATCGGTGTGACGCGCCAGCGCGAACAATTCGTCGCGGCCCACGATGCCTTCGAAGCCGGGCATCGCCTGGCGAATGAGCAAGGGCTCCTTCTGCCAGTATCTGTCGAGGAATTCCGCGGTGGTCAGGCCACCAAGCAGTGCGTTGTCCATGTCCGAATGTTAGCCCCTGCACGCAATGCGAGCATTTGATGTGGCCCGCACTGTCGCTACAATACGGCGGCTTTCGCCGGATTCCCATTCACATCAACGGTTGCCCCATGCCAACTGCGCGCATCGAATCGCTGGACAATGAAGGCCGTGGAATCGCCCGTTCGCCGGAAGGCAAGACCGTCTTCGTCGAGGGCGCGTTGCCCGGCGAAACGGTCGAGTACACCGTCTTTCGCAGGAAGCCGCGCTTCGAGGTTGCTGAGACCAAGCGGGTCATCATCGCGAGCGCGCAACGCGTAGAGCCCAAGTGCCCGTTCTTTGGCAGATGCGGTGGCTGCAGCATGCAGCATGTGGACGCCACCGCGCAGGCAGCAATCAAGCAGCGCGTGCTCGAAGACGCCTTGCAGCACATTGCCAATCTCAGACCAGAGATCGTCTACCCGGCAATTGTTGGTCCGGCTTGGGGCTATCGCTATCGTGCACGCATCAGCGTGCGGCACGTCAAAAAAAGGGGCGAGGTGCTGGTCGGCTTTCATGAAAGGCGAAGCAGTTTCATTGCCGACATGACATCGTGCGAGATCCTCGCGCCGCACATTTCCGCCATGCTGCCGCGCCTGCGCACGCTCATCGGCGGCATGTCGATTCCGGATCGGCTGCCGCAGATCGAAGTGGCGATTGGTGATACCGAAACCGTGCTGGTTTTTCGCAATCTCGACGCGCCCACGCCGGCCGATGAAGACCGATTCAAAGTCTTTGCCGAGGCCGAAGGGGTGCAGGTGTGGCTCCAGCCCGCCGGCCCGGATACAGCCTACCGTCTGCACCCGGCCGATGCGCCGCCACTGAGCTACCGCGTACCCGAGTTTGATCTCGAATTCACCTTCCGCCCCAACGATTTCACCCAGGTCAACGCCGCAATCAACCGCGTGTTGCTGCGCCGCGCGATGCACTTGCTCGATCCGCAACCCGGCGAACGCATCGGCGATCTGTTCTGCGGGCTGGGGAATTTTAGCCTGCCGATCGCGCGCCGCGGGGCGACCG
>CBDULG010000256.1:0-4770 GCA_965367985.1 uncultured Rhodocyclaceae bacterium | reverse complement strand
GCCGCTGTGGCGTCGTCGAGTGTCTTGTTGAGGTGCGTCGTCGCCATCACCTTGACGGCTTCGGGAAGGGTCTTGACGGAGCCATGGTGGAAATACGGCGCGGTGTAGGTGAGATTGCGCAAGGTTGGCACGCGCCACATGTGGCGATCCTGTTCGGCGCCGCTGCTGGCAAAGCGCCCGGGGTCGGCGTCGAGCTTGTATTCGGCGACGTAGGGCGTGTCAGTGAAGGTGGGAAATTTCGCCATAAACGGCGTCCCCTGCGGCATCTCCGGGCCGTTGAACGCGGCGCCGCTGTGGCAGGCGGTGCAGCCGTTCGCGGCAAAGGCTTCCATGCCGCGCACCTGCTGGGCGCTGAGTGCCTTTTTGTCGCCCTTGACGTACCGGTCGTAGGCGCTGTTGGGCGTGATCATGGTGCGCTCGTAGGCGGCGATCGCCTTCGCCATGTTGTCTTCCGTGATGTTGTCACCCTCGCCGAAGGCCTTGTCGAAGATCGGTGCGTAGCCCGGGATCGCCTTCAGCCGGTCGACCGCGGAGCCCAGATCGGGCATGCCCATCTCGACCGGATTGGTGACAGGGCCCTTGGCCTGCTCCTCGAGGCTGGCCGCGCGGCCGTCCCAGAACTGGGTCGAATGGAAGGCGGCGTTCCAGACGGTCGGGGCGTTACGGCCGCCGGGTTGGCCGTGCACGCCGATCGACACCGGGCGATGGTCGTCACCGCCTTCCATCAGGCTATGGCAACTCGCGCAGGATACCGTGCCGGTCGAAGACAGGCGCGGGTCGTGGTAGAGCAGCTTGCCGAGTTCGATCTTCTCGGGGGTTTGCGGGTTGTCGGCGGGAATCGGCGGCTGTTCGGGCAGTGCCTCCCATTCGGCCGCCTGGGGGGTGCCGGCGGCGAGCAGGAGGGCGAGTGTGGTCAGAGTCATTGCGGCGGGTTTCATCGGATGGATCTCCTCAGCAATATCGATCGGTGCTGCGATCGAACGATTCGGGCGTGAAGCCGCGGTTCCACATGCGGTCCGCAGCAGGCATTGCGAATAAATGCTGCCGGGATTTCCTTAAGCGAATATTAAGATAAATCAATATTCCAGCGTCTTTTCCTGGTCGCGTATTCTCGCCCACCGCCGTACCCGCACTTAATATTGCGTTAAGCATCGCGTCGCAGACTTCGTTCCACGCCATCCGGCTTAAACCAAAGGAGCATAGTCATGAAAATCCAGACCGCAATCGCCTCGATCGCCCTTGCCACCCTCAGCATGGCCGCTGTCGCCGGCCCGGAATGCACCACGGCGCCAAACGACCAGTGGATGAGCGAGGCCGCAATGAAACAGAAAATCGAGGCCGAGGGCTATTCGATCGCCAAGTTCAAGAAGACCAGCGGCAACTGCTACGAGATCTATGGCCGCGACAAGCTCGGCAAGAAGGTCGAGATCTACTTCAATCCGGTCGATGGCAGCGTCGTCAAGGAAAAGCGCCAAAGCTGACCTCAATCGCGCCCTCGCTGCCGCTGGGGCGAGGGCGCTCTGACATGGAGGCATGAATCATGAATACGCCAATCGAGCGCACCAAGGTGTGGGATCTGCCGGTGCGCATCTTTCACTGGAGCCTGGTCGCCTGTTTCGCTGGTGCCTGGCTCACCTCGGACGACGCCGAAGCGCTGCACCACTGGTTCGGGTATGGCGCGCTCGGGCTGATCGCCTTCCGCCTGCTGTGGGGATTCATCGGCAGCTACCACGCTCGTTTCGCCAACTTCGTACCCCGCCCCGGCACGCTGGCGGCGTACGTCCAGCTCATGCTGCGCCGGCGCGAACCCCGCCACCTTGGCCATAATCCGGCCGCGGCGATGATGATTCTCTTCCTCATCGGCATGGTGACGCTGACCGGCGCCACCGGATGGCTCATGACCACCGACTGGGGTTGGGGCAGCGATGTGCTCGAAACGCTGCATGAGGGCGCAGCGCAGCTCACCCTGGCCGCCGTGGCGGTGCATGTGACCGCCGCCATCTACGAAAGCCTGCACCACCGCGAGAATCTGATCGCCGCCATGGTGACCGGGGTCAAACGCCGATAGACGCCAATTTCGTCCGAACCTTGCCCGGGGGCCCCGCTTACCGGTGTGCCCGTGCATTCGCGCTTCACGAGCGGTAGAAACTCGTCGCGCCGTGCCATTCTGCCGTCGTACCGGCGCAGGTCGGTACCCAGAACGCCCGCGCATGCTGCACGCCGCATACAACGCGCACCGCGCGCAAACACTCCATCTCGCGCGTCAGCCCGAAGTCCCTCGTCAACAACGCACCACTCCACTAGCATGTCAGCCTTTGTAATTCGGCCCGGGGCCGATAAAGGCGTCGATGGATTCCCCTGTGCAACCGCTCAAGGCCGACCTGCTTTTGCTGGTGGCAACTTTGCTGGCCGCTGCCGGCTGGATCTTCTCCAAGGAGGCGCTCGCCGGGCTGCCTCCGCTGCAGTTCGTCGGCATGCGTTTTTTGCTCGCCGGCGTCGTCCTGGTGGCGTTCAGTTGGGCGCAATTGCGCCGGCTCGGGCGCGATGCGCTCGGCCGGTCGGCCCTCGTCGGGCTGTTCTTCGCGGTGGCGATGGGCCTGTGGATCATGGGGCTGATGCATGCCAGCCACGTGGGCGAGGGCGCCTTCATTGCCAGCCTCGGCATCGTGCTGGTGCCGGTTTTCGCCCGCCTGTTCTTTGGCGAGCATCCGCCCGCAAGCACCTGGGCCGCCTTGCCGGTGGCGCTCGCCGGCTTCGCGTGTCTCTCGCTCGACAAGGGCTTTCACTTCGAGCCGGGACAGTGGTTCTTCTTCGGCGCCGCGCTGGTCTTCGCTTTCATGTTCAATCTCAATTCGCGCGTCGTGCGCGGCGTGCCGGTGCTCCCGCTCAGCGCAATCCAGGTGCTGACCGTCGGTGTGCTGGTGCTGCCAGCCTCGATGCTGATCGAAGTGTGGCCGAAAACGGTCCCCACGCCGGTGCTGTTCTGGCTGCTCGCCAGCGCGATCATCGCCACCACGCTGCGCTTCCTCATCCAGCTTCACGGCCAAAGCCTGACGACGCCGAGTCACGCGGCGATCATCCTGATGCTGGAGCCGAGGTGGACGGCGCTGGTCGCGGCCTGGTGGTTTGGTGAAACGATGAGCGGCCTCCAGCTTATCGGCTGTGGGCTGATCTCGCTGGCACTGGTGCTGAGCCGGTGGCGCTGGATTCGCCGCTTGCTCAAGGCGATTCTGTAAACAGGACGTGGCCATCGTGCCTGTGGGCTTGACCAACGGGGTATTGTGCACGGCAAAATGCGACCTCGGCGGGCGTCCCCACGTCAGGGCGCATCGTGTCCGGTGTCATCAATGATTTATCTCGGAGGTAGAGCATGAATTTCCAAAAAACGGCGCTGACAGCGGCGCTCGCGCTGACCGCCCTCACGGCGGGCGCGGCCGACGACAAGTTGCTCAACGTCTATAACTGGAACGACTACATCGCCGAGGACACCATTTCTTCGTTCGAAAAGGCCACCGGTATCGACGTGAAGTACGACCTCTACGACAGCAATGCGACGCTGCAGGCCAAGTTGCTGACCGGCAGCAGCGGTTATGACGTGGTCTACCCGAGCATCGAGTATGCGGGCAAGCAGATTCAGGCGGGCATCTTCCAGCCGCTCGACAAGAGCAAGCTGCCGAATCTGAAGAACATCGACCCGGTGATTCTCAAGGCGGTCGAGCTGGCCGATCCGGGCAACCGGCATGTGGTGCCCTATATGTGGTTCACCACCGGCGTGGCGATCAACGTCGACAAAGTGATGAAGGCGCTCGATGGCAAGCTGCCGGACAACGAGTGGGAGCTGCTGTTCAACCCCGACGTGACCGCCAAGCTCAAGGACTGCGGCATCTCGATGATGGACGAGGCGAGCGATCTCATCCCGGCAGCGATGCTTTATGCGAACAAGGACACCAGCCGGATGCAGCCGGAAGACATCCGCGCGGCGCTCGAGAGCGTCATCCCGGCGCGCAAGAACGTGCGCACCTTCAACTCCTCGCCGATCGACCTCATGGCCAAGGGCAGTGTGTGCGTGGCGATGATGTTCTCCGGCGACGCGATGATCGCTGGCGACCGCGCAAAGGAATCGAACACCGGCGTGAATGTGCGCTACATCATCCCCAAGAAGGGCGCGATGATGTCGGTCGACGTAATGGCCATTCCCGCTGACGCCCCCCATGTCGACAACGCGCATGCGTGGATCAACGCGATGATGGACCCGGAGGTGATCGCGCCAATCTCCAACGAGACCTTCTTCATCAGCGCCAACACGGCGGCCCTGCCGCTGATGTCGAAAGAACTGACCGACAACCCGATGATCAACGTGCCCGAAGATCTCAAGACGGTGCTGCATCCCAAGCCCGTGCTGACCTCGCAAGTGCAGCGCGAACTGACGCGGGCGCACAGCCGCTTCAAGACGGGAAGATAAGGCGCGATCGGGAATCGATGGTGGTGCAAGGCAAGGCCGATGCGGCCTATTTGAGTATCGAGGGTGTCAGCAAGCGCTTCGGCGAGACGGTCGCAGTGCGCGATGTCACCCTCGATATCGCGCAGAAGGAAATTTTCGCCTTGCTTGGCAGTTCCGGCTGCGGCAAGTCAACGCTTCTGCGCATGCTGGCCGGGTTCGAAACGCCCACCTCGGGGCGCATCGTGCTCGACGGCGAGGATCTTGCCACCGTGCCCTCCTACCGACGGCCGACCAACATGATGTTCCAGTCCTACGCGCTGTTTCCGCAT
>CBDULG010000255.1:0-4783 GCA_965367985.1 uncultured Rhodocyclaceae bacterium | reverse complement strand
CTGCACATCGAAAAACGCCTGCCCGACGACGATACGCTGCCGGGGGCCGTTTTTATTGATGGCGAAAACGCGTGTCCGCCCGAAGACTGCGGCGGTTCGTGGGGCTATGAGGAATTGCTCGCCGTACTTGGCGACACGAAGCACCCCGAACATCAAGACATGCGTGATTGGGCGGGCAGCTTCGATCCGACGCGCCTGGATCAGAACGAAGTCGCCAAGCGTGTGCGCCCCGCGGGGCGCAAGCCTCGCAGGAAGCCCTCGAACGCCTGAACGCCGTGGCGATCAGCGCCCGCAGGCCGCTTCGCAGCGATCGTAAGTCTGCAGACAGGCGGTGCTGCGCCCGCATTTGAAGAGGCGATCGCCACAGCGGTGCACGCAGCGATTCCAGCCCGGGTCGCTCGCCGGCATGGTCTGCGGTGACGCGCAGTTGGCGAGCGCGAAGCCGCGCGCAGGACCGGGCACCTTGCGCCATTGCTCGGGCGAAAACACCAGTGCCGACTGCAAGGAACCGACCGCGTCGGCGCCACTTAGCATGCCAGAGCGTTGCAATGCGGCGAGGCCCGCGCAGTCCGCTTGCTGCGCGCGCTCGGCGGTGCGCGCCTCGCGGGCAAAGCCGAGGCTGTGACGCGCACATTCGTGCGCGTAGAGAAACGCGCGCGCCGCCTCGGACAGGTCAGGGAGTATGCGCGGGTTGAATACGATCGACGGGTCGCCGCGGCCGATCTGCGTCGCCACCACCACGGGTATATCCAGATTCATGCGGCTGGGCACAACACGCCCATTGGGGTCGGTGCAATTTCGCAAGGTCAGATCCTGCGCCATCGCGGGCAAGGCCAGCCACGACATGACGAACAGCAACAGGATGGGGCGCAACACAGTCATTCGGCTCTCCGGGGTCAGACCACCCGCCGAGCGGCGGGACGATGCACCCGAATCTAGCAGAGTCGGCGGCGAATCGGGCGGTTGGCGCCGGCCGGTGGTGATGCGCGCGGGTATAATGTGGCAATTTTTAATAATCGAAAAATGCGCCTTCGCTCATGGTCAAGGTGGTGTTTTTTCGACACGAAGGCATCGGGAGCATTTATGGCGGGTCATTCCAAGTGGGCCAATATCCAGCACCGCAAGGGCCGTCAGGACGCCAAACGGGGCAAGATCTTTTCCAAGCTGATCAAGGAGATCACTGTCGCGGCGCGCTTGGGCGGCGGCGATCCAGGATCGAATCCGCGCCTGCGCCTGGCGATGGACAAGGCCAAGGGCGAATCGATGCCCAAGGACAACATCGAGGCGGCCATCAAACGCGGCACCGGCCAGCTCGAGGGCGCCAATTATGAAGAATCGCGCTACGAGGGCTACGGCATCGGCGGCGCGGCGGTAATTGTCGATTGTCTCTCCGACAACAAGACGCGCACCGTCGCCGACGTGCGCCACGCCTTCAGCAAGAACGGCGGCAATCTGGGCACCGACGGCTGCGTCGCGTTTCAATTCGATCATGTCGGCCAGTTGCTGTTCGCCCCCGGCACCGACGAGGAAGCGCTCATGGAGGCGGCGATCGAGGCTGGTGCCGAAGACGTCGTCACCAACGACGACGACTCGATTGAAGTGATCACCTCGCCGGGTGACTTCTCCAATGTCAAGGATGCACTCGAGGCCGCCGGATTTACCGCCGAGCTGGCCGAAGTGACCATGAAGCCGCAGAACGAAACCGAGTTGAGTGGCGACGACGCCGAAAAGATGCAACGTTTGCTCGACGCGCTCGAATCGCTCGACGATGTGCAAGAGGTCTACACCAGCGCCGTGTTCGACGACTGATTCGACATGGCTTTTTCGCGCCAGCGCTGACCATGGAAACGCTGCTGCAACAGGTCGTCAACGGCCTCGTCGTAGGCAGCGTCTACGCCCTTGTGGCGCTCGGCTACACGATGGTTTATGGCATTCTCGGGCTGATCAATTTCGCGCATGGCGAAGTGGTCATGGTGGGTGCGCTCACCGCGCTGCAGACGGTGCTTTTCCTCATGGGCGCAGCGCCCGAAATGGCGCCCTTGATGATGATCAGCATTGCCGTGATGGCCGCCATTCCAGTGTGCATGCTGCTCGGTTATCTGATGGAGCGCCTGGCCTACCGCAGGCTGCGCGGCGCGCCGCGGCTTGCGCCGCTGATCACCGCCATCGGCCTGTCCTTCCTGCTGCAGACGCTGGCGATGATCGTCTGGGGGCGCGGCTACCACACCTTTCCGCAACTCATCTCCACGGCGCCGCTGCAACCGATCACCGGCGTCTTCATCACCCCCGTGCAAGTCGCCATCATCGTCATTTCGGCGCTGTTGATGGCGGGCCTGGTGACGCTGGTGAACAAAACGCGCCTCGGCCGCGCGATGCGTGCCACCGCCGAGAATCACCGCGTCGCCTCACTCATGGGCGTGGACACCAACCGCGTTATCGCCCTCACCTTCGTGCTGGGCGCGGCGCTGGCCGCGGTGGCCGGCGTGATGTTTGCCAGCAATTACGGCATCGCGCACTACGCAATGGGCTTCATGCCCGGCCTCAAGGCATTCACCGCGGCGGTGCTCGGCGGCATCGGCAATCTGGCCGGGGCGATGCTCGGCGGCATCGTGCTCGGGCTGGTCGAAGCGATTGGCGCGGGCTACATCGAAGACTTCACCTTCGGCTTTCTCAATTCGAGCTATCAGGACATCTTCGCCTTCATGATCCTCGGCGCGGTGCTTATTTTCCGCCCCACCGGCCTGCTCGGCGAACGGGTCTCGGACCGCGCCTGATGGACGAACTCGCGCGCGCCATCCCGTGGCTCGGCACCCGCCACCCGAGCGCCGCCAAGTGGCTGGTAATCGTCATCGCACTGACCGCGCCGCTGATCGCCGCCAGCTTCGGGCGCAGCTGGGTGCGCATCCTCGATTTCGCGATGCTCTACATCATGCTTGCGCTCGGCCTCAACCTGGTGGTCGGTTTCGCCGGCCTGCTCGATCTGGGCTATATCGCCTTCTATGCCGTCGGCGCCTATGTGTGGGCGTTTCTCGCCTCGCCGCATTTCGGCGTCCATTTGCCCTTCTGGATCGTGCTGCCGCTGGGCGCCGGCTTCGCTGCGCTGGCCGGCATCCTGCTCGGCTTTCCGGTGTTGCGCCTGCGCGGCGACTACCTCGCCATCGTTACGCTGGGCTTTGGCGAAATCGTCCGCATTTTCATGAACAACCTGAACTACCCGGTCAACATCACCAACGGACCGCAGGGCATCAACGCGCTCGATTCGCTCAACCTGTTCGGCTGGGATCTGGCGCGCAGTCTGAGCATTGGCGACTTCCGCATCCATAACCTGTATCTGTATTACTACTTCTTCCTGCTGTGCGTGGTCGGCTCGGTGATTTTCATCCGCCGGTTGCAGATATCGCGCGTCGGCCGCGCCTGGGCCGCGATGCGCGACGACGAACTGGCCGCCAGGGCCATCGGTATCAACGTGCGCAGCATGAAGCTGCTCGCTTTCGCCCTGGGCGCCACCTTCGGCGGCGTCGCGGGCGGGCTGTTTGGCGCCTTTCAGGGCTTCGTCTCGCCCGAATCGTTTTCACTCATGGAATCGATCGCCGTGCTCACCATGGTGGTGTTCGGCGGCATGGGCAACATTGCCGGCGCCATCGTCGGCGCACTCATCCTCACCGCGCTGCCAGAAGTTCTGCGTCATATCGCCGTGCCGCTGCAGCAGGCACTGTTCGGCAGCGTGCCGCTCGACCCCGAGGTGATGCGCATGCTGTTCTTCTCGCTCGCCATGATCGGCATGATGCTGTGGCGCCCGGGTGGACTGATACCGGCCCACGCGCGCTACTCGCGTCCCGAATTGCTTGCCCGGCGCGCAGAATGAAAACGCTGCTTGAAGCCCGCTGCATCGGCAAGCGCTTCGGCGGACTCACCGCGCTGGCGGATGTTTCGCTGACCATCCGCAGCGGCGAGGTGTATGGCCTGATCGGACCCAATGGCGCCGGCAAGACGACCTTCTTCAATGTACTCACCGGCGCCTATCTGCCCGACCACGGCGACTTCGTCTTCAAGGGCGCGGCATTGCCAACCGGCAAAACCCACAAGGTGGTCGAACAGGGGATTGCGCGCACCTTTCAGAACATCCGCCTGTTCGGCCAGCTGACCGCACTCGAGAACGTCATGGCGGGTCGCCACATCCGCACGCGCGCCGGCATCTGGGGAATCCTCACGCAGAACAAACACACCCGCGAGGAAGAACGCCAGACCACGCTGCGCGCGCACGCGCTGCTCGCCTACGTCGGCATCGAGCGCTTCGCCGACACGGTCTGCAAGAATCTTTCCTACGGCGACCAGCGCCGTCTCGAGATCGCTCGCGCGCTGGCCACCGAGCCGAAGTTGCTGGCGCTCGACGAACCGGCCGCCGGCATGAACGCCACTGAAACTGCCCAGCTCAAGAAATTGATCGAGAAGATCCGCGGCGACGGCGTAACCGTGCTGCTCATCGAACACGACGTCAAGCTGGTGATGGGCTTGTGCGACCGCGTCGCGGTGCTCGATTTCGGGCGCAAGATCGCCGAGGACGTACCCGCCGAAGTGCAGAAAAGCGAGGTGGTGATCAACGCCTACCTGGGAGGCCCCAAACATGGCCGCTGATTCCGCCGCGCCGTTGCTCTCGCTGCGCGGCGTGCACGTCGCCTACGGCGCCATTCAGGCGGTCAAGGGCATCGACATGGAATTGCACACCGGCGAAATGGTGTGCCTGATCGGTGCCAACGGCGCCGGCAAGACCACCACCCTCAAC
>CBDULG010000254.1:0-4788 GCA_965367985.1 uncultured Rhodocyclaceae bacterium | reverse complement strand
GTGCGCTCGACACCCGCCCGGGACGCGCGTTCGGACGAAGGACGATCCGGCCGCTCGCCGGTGTGTGCGGGGCGGGCGGCGGTGTCGTCGTCGACGACGCGGCACTCGCCATCGAGGGTCAAACGTTTGTTGTTGCCGTCGGCTTCGGCATCACGCTGCGGCGGGTTCTCGCCGCGCAAGGTTCGCTGGATGAGCGCAGTGGCCTCGAGCAGCTGCCCCGCGCGGGTAAGGCGGGTCGCTTCGAGCATCCCCGCGTGTAATGTTGCATTCATGATTTAAGTCTCAGGGTGTGACGCGCTGCGCGTCAGTGGATTCGATCCGCCAGGGCGGCCTTGACCGCCGCACTGGCATGCAGGGCGCCGAGTACGACCACCGATTCGATCGTGGCGCGGGCGAGTTCGGGAGTGACGTCCTCGGCAATGCTGGCGAGGCCGAGCACCTGTATCTGCAGCGTTTGCCCGGCCGCCTGCACCGCTTCGAGATCGCTGCGCGTGTAGTGCTGCAGGCCGAGGACAAAGGTCTTGCGCGCCACCGTTTCCCGGACCACCTCCGAATGGGTGGCCAACTGGTTACGGATTGCGGTGCGGATCAGGTCGGTGCGATTGGAATAGAAGCCCTCCTGCACCAGTAAGTCGATCTGTCCCAGGTCGACGACCCCCAAGTTGATGGTGATCTTCTCGGTGGTGTCGCCCGCCTTTGGTTTAAATTGATATACGCTCAATGGAATCCCCTTGCCATCTGTATGGATGGTACTTTACGCCGCAATCGCTTGTTGTCAAGTCGCGGCATACCGAAATCGCCCTCGCGGGAGCCGACGGCATGCAAACGCCGATCGACGAACTTGCGCGCGCCCTGAAGAAAGTGCGCTGTTGTTCCCGTAAATAAATAAGCCAGTTCGAGGGCATTGGCAGGGCGCCTCGAAGTTCGGCAGCGCCCTGCAGCCGGTGGCGATCATGTGTCGTTGCGACTGGCGCTAATCGGCGCCTTCGTCGCGCTGCTGGTCTCCGGCAGCACGCTCAATATCGTCTCGATCATCGGCCTCATCATGTTGATGGGGAGGCCGGCAAGTTACTGTGATAGCTAACTATTTGGTGTACTCGGTGAGCAACAAATCCGACCTGCTGCTTTCCGTGACCTGCGCGGCCGGCGAATGGCTCGACGCGCTGCGCGCACGACGCGACGCGTGCCGATCTGTGCGAGCGCCGCGCACTGCACTACCATAGGGCGCTCGGGCCGTGCCTCACCGCAGTCGAGCATGGGCGTGGCCACGGGAACGCCGAGGGACTCAACGAGTGAAACCATTGATGGCGTTGCAATGTGCACGAGCGATCCGTACCGTCCTCGGCTTCGCGCTGTGCGTCTGCGCGCTGATCGCGAGCGCGCAGAACGCCGAGCTGCCGGGAATCGACGAACTGCAGCGCCGCGTCGAAGCGGTGGAGCAGGCCGAGGAACTGTCGGCCGCGGATAAGGACAAGATCAGCGAAGGCTACAAGAGCGCCATCGATCGCATGCGCGCCGCCGACAGGCTCGACGAAGAGGCGAGACGCTACGCACAGAGTTTGATCGATCTGCCGCAGGAGCGTGCGCGCTTCAGGGCTGAACTCGAGGAGTATCGGCCGCCCGAGATCACCCCCGAGCTCAAGATGGCATCGCCTGGCGCGCTCGAGCAGAACGTGGCGAAACAGAGAGGTGAGGTCGCCGCACTGCGCACGCGCCTGGAACAACTGCAAGCCGCGCTGCAGACCGAGCGCCGCATGGCCTTGCAGCAACTCATCAGCGAGGCGCAACAAGCGGCGCAGAGCGCTAGCGATGCGCAGCCGCCCGCGCTGATGTCCGAACAGGCGAAAGCGGCCGCGTCGATTGCGCGGGCCGCGGAGCGGCGGCTGCAGCAATCACGCATCGAGGCGCTTGGCCAACGCCTCGCCAGCCGGCCGGCGCGCATCGAACTGATGGAGGCTGAAATCAATCTGCTGGAGGCACAACTCAAGGGTGCCGAGGCCTACCTGACATCGCTGAGCGCCCTGGCCGACGAACGGCGTCAGAGCAGTACCGAGCAGATGGTCCGCGAATTCGAGGCATTCGCAGCAACGCTCGAGTCGGCGCCAGATCCACTGCAGCGTCTGGCGCAAAGCAACGTTTTCCTTGCCGAGGCGCTCAACGAGTTGTCGGAGAAACAACGGGACGCCGACGCGCAGCTCGCCCGCGTGAAAGCGGATGTGACCTCGCTGGATGCCAAGTTCCAGGCGCTGAATCGGCTGCTCGAGCTGGAACAGTTCGAGCCTTCCTCGGTTTTTGGTTCCGCACTTCGTCAGGAATGGGATCGGGCAGAGCAAACGACGCAAACGGGCGCCGTCGGCGTGAGCGCCGAACAACAACTGACCGCGAGCCGGGTGGCCTTGTTTCATCTCGATGAACGACGGCCGCCGTTCGATGTGCCGACGATGGATTCGCTGTGGGAAGGGATGGGGCCGGCCACCGAACAGTGGGCACCGACGATCACGCGGCTGATGGACCAACAGCGCAAACTGATCGCGGAACTGACCAACGGCCATGCGCAGTACATCGATCAATTGTCCGCGCTGCTGACCAACTTGCGTTACCTCGCCGAACGCTCCACCGCCTACAGCCAGTTGCTCGAAAGCAACCTGTTCTGGATTCCAAGCGCCAAGCCGATCGGCCTCGAAACACTGGCCGCCGCGGGAAGGACCGTGTCCTGGCTCGGCATGCCGTCCCATTGGCAGAGTGTGTTGCAGAGCGCGCGCGCCAACGTTGCCGACCATCCGCTGAAGATC
Source organism: uncultured Rhodocyclaceae bacterium (assembly GCA_965367985.1). Lineage (GTDB taxonomy): Bacteria > Pseudomonadota > Gammaproteobacteria > Burkholderiales > Rhodocyclaceae > Nitrogeniibacter. Next base: position 1,996 of record CBDULG010000254.1, on the reverse strand, counting down.
GCCTTCATGATCGCGTTGCTCGCGGTGACCATGGTGAAGCGGCGAGCGATGAAGCGCCGCCTGGCCGAAATGAAAACATATATCGGCAAAGTGTCGTTCGATCGTTTCCAGCTTACCCTCGAAGCGTACTGGATTACGGCTTTGCTCGCGCTGCCCGAGCCGCTGCTGCTGTTTACGCTGGCGCAGTTGACCTCGGCGGCAACGGGCTTCCCGGCCAGCTTTTCAAGGGCGCTGACAGTGGGCGCGCTGGTGTTGATCTTCATGGAGTTCATGCGCCAGGTGGTGCGCAAGGACGGGTTGGCGGAAGTCCACTTTCGCGTGCGCCCGACGACGCTGGCCTTTCTGCGGCGCAATAACCGCTGGCTGAGTCTGATCATCGTGCCGATCGTGGTCGTCATGGTGTTGCTCAACGCGCAGGCAACGCCGGAGATCCGCGACGGGCTGGGGCGCATCGCTCTGCTGGTGCTGTGCTTCGCGCTCGCCGTGTTCGGCGCCCGGATCGTGCAGCGCACACGTCTACCCTTGAGGGTCGGCGCGCCGCGTCGCTGGTACGCCGTCTATCTCGGATATCCGGCACTTTTCGTGGTGCCGCTGGTGCTGATCGGGTTGTCGATGCTGGGCTATCACTACAGCGCGAAACAACTGCTCGGGCTGCTGCTGCAAACCATCGCCGTGATCACGGTGGCAATGCTCGTTTATTACACGCTGGTGCGCGCATTCATGGTCTACGAGCGACGCCTTGCGCTCGAACGTATACGCGAAAAACGTGCCGCGGCGAACGCCCGGAACGCCGACCGCGACGCCGCGGATCGCGCCGCGGAAAGCGTTCCCGACACCATCGACGATCAGGAAATCGACCGTCACACCATGACCACCCAGACCAACGCGGTGATTCGACTGCTCGTCTGGGGTGGTGCCATCGTCGCCGTGGCTGCGGTGTGGCACAACCTGCTGCCGATCGTGCGCTCGCTCGATGGCGTCATCGTGTGGCAGACCGCCGCGGACACTGCGGGTGTCGTGCAAGGCGTCACCTTGTGGAGTTTGCTCTCGGCGCTCACGGTGCTCGCGGTAAGCCTGATCGCGGTCAGGAACCTGCCCGGCGTGCTCGAAGTTGCCATCCTCAGCCGGATGGATCTGGCGCCCGGCACGGGCTATGCCGTCACCACCGTGCTGAAATACACAATCGTGCTGGGCGGCGTGCTGACGGTCGCAAACATGCTCGGCGCCGACTGGTCGAAACTTCAGTGGCTGGTGGCGGCACTGAGCGTCGGACTGGGCTTTGGCCTGCAGGAGATCGTCGCCAACTTCGTCTCCGGCATCGTCATACTGTTCGAAAAGCCTTTCCGCCTGGGCGACACGGTAACGATCGAGGGTCAAACGGGGACCGTGACCCGCATTCGCATACGCGCCACCACGATCAGCGACTGGGACCGCAAGGAGCTGATCATTCCAAACAAGTCCTTCATCACCAAGAATTTCATCAACTGGACCTTGTCGGATTCGATCACGCGCGTGGTCGTTCCGGTCGGCGTGGCCTTCGGCGCCGATACGGAAAAGGTGCTGTCGTGCCTGGTCAACGTGGCGCGCGAGAATGAGCATGTTTACGACGATCCGCCGCCCGCCGCGTTGTTCGTCGGCTTCGGTGCCAGCACGCTCAACTTCGAGCTGCGCGTGTTTGCCGGCTCCCTGCTCGACCGCGTCATCATCGCGCACGATCTTCATATGGCGATCAACGCACGGTTCCGCGAACAAGGCATCGAAATCGCCTTCCCGCAGCGCGACATGCACGTGGATAGCCGCCAGCCGATCGAGGTGGTGATCAAGCCGCCGACGGGGGAGGCACCGTAGGGTGCTTCGCGACGTTCCGGGACAGATGACGTAGCCCGGAGGCAGCGCAGCGGAATCCGGGATCATCGGCGCACGTTCGCCGGTTTTTCGTCTCCTACCTCTTCGATTTGACACGCCTGATGCCGGGGCCGCCTACCCGGATTCCGGC
>CBDULG010000253.1:0-4800 GCA_965367985.1 uncultured Rhodocyclaceae bacterium | reverse complement strand
GTACGCTGTGCTCGCGGATTTTATACGTGATCTTTTCGTTCCGCAAATCGGGAACCGCCCGGAATCCGGCCTTTTGCAGCCGAGCGACGACCTCGGCGACATAATCCGACTGCGGTTCCGAAATATTCATGACCACTGCCTGAACGGGTGACAGCCAGAGCGGAAAGTTGCCGGCGTGGTTCTCGATCAATATGCCGATGAAGCGCTCGAGCGATCCCAGAATGGCCCGATGCAACATCACCGGCCGCGCCCGGCTGTTTTCGTCAGTCACATATTCGGCATCAAGACGCTCCGGCAGCACGAAATCGAGTTGCATCGTGCCGCATTGCCACGAGCGGCCGAGCGCGTCCTTGATGTGGTACTCGATTTTCGGTCCGTAGAATGCGCCTTCGCCGGCGAGTTCTTCCCACTCAACACCGGAGGCGCGCAGTGCCTGACGCAATCCTTCTTCAGCCTTGTCCCAAACAGCATCCGTCCCGGCTCGCTGTTCCGGGCGGAGGGACAGTTTGATCTCGATGTGGTGGAATCCGAAGTCAGCATAAACGCGCGTCAGAAGGCGATTGAAATCAGTCACTTCGGAGACGATCTGATCTTCGGTGCAGAAAATGTGAGCGTCATCCTGCACGAAGCCGCGCACACGCATCAGGCCATGCAATGCACCCGAGGGCTCGTTGCGATGGCAGGAACCGAATTCGGCGAGGCGCATCGGCAGATCACGATACGAATGCAGCCCGTGCTTGAAGATCTCGACATGCCCGGGACAGTTCATCGGCTTGACCGCATAGTCACGCTTTTCGCTTTCCGTGGTGAACATGTGTTCGCGGTAGTTTTCCCAGTGCCCCGAGCGTTCCCAAAGCGTTCGGTCCATCATCAGCGGCGTCTTGACCTCCTGGTAGCCGGCTTCGGTCAGCACGTTTCGCATGTACTGCTCCACCTGCTGCCAGAGCGTCCACCCGTGCGGATGCCAGAACACCATGCCCGGTGCGGTGTCCTCAAGATGAAAAAGATCGAGTTGCTTGCCGATTCGACGATGATCGCGCTTCTCGGCTTCTTCGAGCAGATGCAAATACGCCGCTTGGTCGTCCTTGCTTGCCCACGCCGTGCCGTAAATGCGCTGCAGCATCTCGTTACGCGAATCACCACGCCAGTACGCGCCGGCCACCTTCATGAGTTTGAAGACTTTCAGCTTTCCGGTTGACGGCACATGTGGGCCGCGGCACAGGTCGATGAAGTCGCCTTCGCGATAAAGCGAGACGTCTTCGTCATGCGGGATCGAGGCGATGATTTCCGCCTTGTAGTGCTCTCCAATCGACTTGAAGAATTCCACCGCCTTGTCGCGCGGCCACACTTCGCGCGAGACGGGAAGATCACGCTTGGCCAGCGCCTTCATGCGTTTTTCGATTTCCTGCAGATCCTCCGGCGTGAACGGCCGCTCGTAAGAGAAATCGTAATAGAAGCCATTTTCGATCACCGGTCCGATCGTCACCTGCGCTTCTGGAAACAGCTCTTTTACCGCATAGGCCAGTAGATGCGCCGTGGAATGGCGCAGCACTTCGAGCCCGTCCGCATCCCTTGCGGTAACGATATTCAGTTGTGCGTCATGTTCGATGGAGTGCGTCACGTCCACCAGCGTGCCGTCCACTTTTCCCGCCAGCGCTACACGTGCCAGCCCTTCACCGATCGACTGAGCGACCTCGAGCACGGTCACCGGTTGCTCGTAATGTTTTACAGAGCCATCAGGAAGCGTGATATTCGGCATGCGGGAACCTCATGAGACAAAAAAAAAGCGCGGTCGAAACCGCACTTTTTTCGTTCGAACAGCAAACGACGCGGAACTTGACCTATTCAAACAATAAGACAGGTGCAAGTTCGGAAAACCACTGCTGTTCGCTCCCTAGAATTGTTGGTAGGCGCGATTGGACTCGAACCAACGACCCCCACCATGTCAAGGTGGTGCTCTAACCAGCTGAGCTACGCGCCTAAGGATCGCGAATTATAGCCGAATCCGTGACCCTGTCAAACGCGGCCAAAGAAGGTTCTCAGCCGCGCCGCTTAATCCGCATGTAGACGAAAAGAATGACGACGGCACCGATCACCGCGCCGATGAATCCCGCGCCCTGACCGGCACGATAGAGTCCCAGCGCCTGTCCGCCAAAGGTGGCAATCATCGATCCGGCGATCCCCAGTAGCGCCGTCATGACGATGCCTAGATTTTCCTTGCCGGGGTGAAGAAACTTCGCCACGACGCCCGCGACGAAACCGATCAATATGGTCCAGATAATTCCCATCTAGCTAGTGCTCCTCAAAGAAAATTAAAAATACGGAATTTAGGCGGCGGGCCATTGGTTCAGGAAAGCCCGCCAGTGATCTGCGTCGATTGCCTCGAGCGTGCTGCGCACCAGCGCCAGTTCGGCCGCGTAAGCGCTGGCTTCAAGCTCGCCCCGAAACTGCTGAAAACGCAGATAGACGAGATAGGTATTCACCACGTCGGTTTCGCAGTAGTCACGTATTTCGGTCACGCGTCCATCGCGGTAGGCTTCCCACACGGCAGATCCATCCATGCCGAGCTTGCCGGGAAAGCCCATCAGTTTCGCCAGCTCGTCCAGCGGCGCATTGGCACGCGGCTGGTACAGCGCGAGCAAATCCATGAGGTCGAGGTGACGGCTGTGATAGCGGCTGATGTAGTTGTTCCACTTGAAATCGCGCGCGTCGGGCGCGTCGCCGCCCCCCTGCTCCCAGTAGCGCGGCGCGCCCACGCCGTGCAGCATGCCGCGATAGTGAAGCACGGGAAGATCGAATCCGCCACCGTTCCACGAAACGATTTGTGGCGTGAAGCGTTCGATGCCGTCGAAGAAACGCTGAATGATCCCGCCTTCGTCGACATCCGGTTCGGACAAGGAAAACACGCGGAACTGCGACGCACTGCGAAACGCGCAGGAAATCGTCACTACCCTGTGAAGGTAGTGCGGCAGGAAATCGTTGCCGGCCGCGGCGCGGCGCTTCTGAAAGGCGTATTCGGCTACTTCCTCGTCTGCCAGCTGATCGGGTAACTCATTCAGGCGGCGCAGCCCCGCAATGTCGGGAATCGTCTCGATATCGAAGACGAGCACATCGCTCACTTCTGTGCCCAGCCACCGCCGCGTTGCACCCACCAATGGGAGGGCGCCTTGTCGATCCAGCGCTGGGCAAACGTGCCTTGCACATCGGCAGCCCATTCCGGGTGACCGTTGGCTTGTGCGATCTCGCGGTAGAGCGCACGTCGATCGGCGTTTTCCTCGGCCACCAGACGATTGACATCGCCACGCTGGGCGATCGGCGCAGCGGAGGCATCGCGCACAGCAAGCAAGCCCTGGTCGGTAAGTCCGATAGCGCCCGACTCATAGAATGGCGCGAGGCGGGCATGGCGTTGCTGCATCGATGCCTTGAGCGCAGAAATGGCCGGCGTATCGATTTCCAGATTGCTCTGGGCAAAGGCAAGCGTTGCCCAGGCCGCCAGTATCAAGGCGATCGCACGAATGGTCGTTTTCATTTTTCCTCCCCGGCCTTGCCGGCCCCTTCGCCCTGCTTGAGTTGCCAAACTTCGTCGATGATTAAATCGGCCGCTTTTTCGGCCGCTGCCGCGGGAAAGTAGATATTGATCGTCACGCACGCACTCAGGCTCATCGCCACGAATCCGCCTGCACACCACACGCCAATTCTGTTCATCGTTGCCTCACTGGATGATGGGTTTCGCGTCGCCCGCCGTTACGCGTGCAAGCCGTTCGATCAACTCGACCCAATCTACGCGGCGATTGTAGCCGATGACATTGAGCGCCGGCACGCCACCACCGCGCACGATAAGGAACGGCGCATCTGCCCGGCCTTCGCCGTCCAGTCCTTGCATTTCGCATACGTTGCCGCGCAATCGGCAGGCCAGACCCAGTTCGCGATAGCCGAAATCATTGAAAAAGCGCAGAAAACTGCGCTGGATGGCCGCCACTGCGCCCGCGCCCCCAAGCGCCGTTATGTTTTCCACTGCGCGCTGGCTGATGCGCCTTCGATAGTCGCCCGGCGTGCTCCTCACCACCGCGTCGAACATCACCGGCCGCCAGGCGGCCATCTCAAGCCGGTTAACGCTGATATCGATAAATCCGCTGACCGAGCCGAAGGAAAAAGTTTCGGTCAGCTGCTCGAGATCGAGGTGCTCTGCCGACACATCGGCGGTCAACCGCGGCACCAATCCGAACGGATCGACCACCTCGAGGCCCGTGGCCTGAACGTAGCCATCAAAGGCTGCGATGACCAACGCACCGCCGAGCGCGATGCGGCGAGAGGATGCACTGACAGCGGGGATCGAGGCAGACAGCGTTCCTGCCATGCTCGGCAATTGCAGCGCTTCGGTAAATCGCCTCATCGACACCGGCTCCATATAGAGGCTGGCGCCCGCCTCCCAGATCGCGTTCTCTTTTTCGAAGTCGAGTGAAGCGACCACCAGCGCCCCGTCGAGCACCGGCAGACGAAGCGGCGCAAATTCGATGGCGTCGCCGGAAATCCAGGCACTCACATCGAACGCCGCGAACGCCAGCTTTTGCCAGCCCAGACCATCGACATGGACTTGGGCCGTGGTCGGATGATCACGGTGCCAGGGAATTTCGCCCGAAATCGGACCGACGCGAAATCGCTGCCCGAGATACGAAAAACCTACGCCGTCCAGCGACACCGTCGCCGACTCGAGCGTATCCGAAGACCACTGGAGGTGCGCACTGGTCATGCCGGAAGTCCGCCACCGCTCGGTCTGCGCCGGCGCTAGCAGCGGCAACA
>CBDULG010000252.1:0-4841 GCA_965367985.1 uncultured Rhodocyclaceae bacterium | reverse complement strand
TCGATCTGGATGTCGGCGCCGAGGCGCTGCAACTCCACGGCGTGCATGAAGCGGTTCTCGAAAATCGTCTCGCGAATCACCGCGGTGCCGTCCGCCACGCAGTTGATCGCCATGAACTGCGCCTGCATGTCGGTGGGAAAGGCCGGATACGGCGCCGTGCGTACGTTTACCGCGGTCAACCGCCCGGGGGCGCGCAGGCGAATGGTGTCGCGTTCCATGTCGATTTCGCAGCCTGCGTCGAGCAGCTTGTCGATCACCACGTCCAGATACGACGACGAGGTGCCGGTGAGCCGGATGTCGCCACCGGTGGCCGCGGCGGCGCACAGGTAGGTGCCGGTTTCGATGCGGTCCGGCATGATCTGGTGGGTGGCACCGTGCATCGTCGCCACGCCTTGCACCCGGATCACGTCGGTGCCTGCGCCCGAAATGCGCGCACCCATGGCGACCAGGCACTTGGACAGATCGACCACCTCGGGCTCGCGCGCCGCGTTTTCAATGATCGTCTCGCCGTCCGCAAGGCACGCCGCCATCATCAGATTTTCGGTGCCGGTGACGGTCACCATGTCGGTAAAGAGGCGGGCGCCCTTGAGACGCGGCGACTCGGCATGGATGTAGCCATGCTCGACATTGATTTTCGCACCCATCGCCTGCAGACCCTTGATGTGCTGGTCCACGGGGCGCGCACCGATCGCGCAGCCGCCCGGCAGGCTCACACGCGCCTCGCCGCAGCGCGCGACGAGTGGGCCGAGCACGAGAATCGCCGCGCGCATCGTCTTGACGCGCTCGTAGGGTGCGACGGCGTTATTGAGGCCGCTGGCATCGAGGGTCACCGCCCCGCCCGCCTCGTCGCGCGCCACGCTCACGCCCATCTGTTCGATCAGCGCCAGCAAGGTGCGAATGTCATGCAACTGCGGCACGTTGGTGAAGGTCACCGGCTCCTTGCTAAGCAAGGCCGCGCAAAGCAGCGGCAGGGCGGCATTCTTGGCGCCCGAGATGCGCGCCTCGCCGTCTAGACGGACGCCGCCGGTAATCGATAATTTGTCCATCGCCGTCTACAGCCCGAGTTCGCCGCGTGCCAAGGCCCATTTCTCGGGCGTGAAGGTCTGCAGTTGCAACGCATGGATCTCGTTGCCCATCAACGCGCCAAGCGTTGCATACACCGCCTGGTGCTGACGCACCTTGGGTTTGCCTTCAAACGCCGCGCTGACCACGATGCCCGAAAAATGCACACCGTCGTCACCCTGGATTTCGATGAATTCGCAGGGCAGCCCCTGTGACACCAGACGCTCGATTTCAGAAGCTTCAAACATTCGACTGATTCCTGAAGTGGCCGCTTGGCCAGCGATTGAAAACGCCAAAACGCGCGCTACGCACGTAATTTGTAGCCGCGCGCCAGCATATTTAGGGTGAGCGCGGCAAGCAACAGAAAAGACATCGTGACAACGCCCAGGCTGATCCACGGCGACACATCCGATTGCCCGAAAAAGCCGTAGCGGAAGCCGTCGATCATGTAGAAGAACGGATTCAGGTGGGTAACCGTCTGCCACACCTCGGGCAAGGAGTGAATCGAGTAAAAGACGCCCGAGAGCATCGTCAGTGGCATGATCAGAAAATGCTGAAATGCTGCCATCTGGTCGAACTTGTCTGCCCAGATACCGGCAATGATACCGAAGGATGCGAGAATCGCCCCACCCATGATGGCGAACGCGATCACCCACAGCGGCGAGACCAGCGAGAGCGTGACGAAGGGCAGCGCGGCGAGCAGCACGCCGAGGCCGACGAACAAGCCGCGCGCCGTCGCTGCCAGCGCGTATGCCGCGTAGAACTCGAGATAGCCGATCGGCGGCAACAGCACGAACACGATATTGCCGGTGACCTTGCTCTGCACCAGCGACGACGAGGTGTTGGCAAAGGCGTTCTGCAATACCGACATCATCACGAGGCCGGGCACCAGGAAGGCGACGTAGGGCACATCGGCGAACACCGTCACGTGCCGGTCGAGCACATGCGAGAAGATCATCAGGTAGAGCACCGCCGACAGCACCGGCGCGCCGACGGTCTGGAACGCAACTTTCCAGAAACGCAGGATTTCCTTGTAAAGCAGCGTCTTGAAGCCGGCCCAGCGGCTCGCCTCACGCATCATTCATCACGCCGACAAAGACTTTTTCGAGATCCGGCTCACCCAGCACGAGTTCCGCGACCTGGCCGCCGGTCAGGCGGATGCGGGTGAGCAACTCCTCGACTTCGCCGTAGCCCTCGAACGGGATCTCCACCCAGCCTTCGTCGAGTGCGCGCGCGCCCGGGAGAAAATCCAGCTCGATTGGCGTCGCCAGACGCACATGCAACACATGCGCGTTGAACCGGCGGAGCAGGTTTGCGGTGGTGTCGAGCGCGACAATGCGCCCCGCCTTGAGCATGGCGATGCGGTTGCACAGCGCTTCGGCTTCTTCCAGATAGTGGGTGGTCAGCACGATCGTGTGACCGTCCTGGTTGAGCTTGCGAATGAACTGCCACAATCCCTGCCGCAACTCGACGTCAACACCCGCGGTGGGCTCGTCGAGCACGATCACCGGCGGACGATGCACCAGCGCCTGCGCCACCAGCACACGACGCTTCATGCCGCCCGAGAGCATGCGCATGTTGGCGTCCGCCTTGTTGGTGAGGTCGAGATGGGCGAGGATCTCGTCGATCCATTCATCATTATTGGCGAGGCCGAAGTAGCCCGACTGCAGGCGCAGCGTCTCACGCACCGAAAAGAAGGGATCGAACACCAGTTCCTGCGGCACCACGCCGAGCCGCTGGCGCGCCGCGCGGTAGTCGGCTACAACATCGTGCCCCATCACCGCGAGCGAGCCCTCGTCGGCCCGCGTCAGGCCGGCGAGCGCCGAGATGAGGGTGGTCTTGCCGGCGCCGTTGGGGCCGAGCAGGCCGAAGAACTCGCCCTGCGCAATCTCGAGATCGACACCCGCGAGGGCCTGCAGCGCACCAAAGCGCTTGGTCACGCCGCGGATATCAATCGCCGGCACGCTCATGCGTTGTCGGCAGCGGGAATCAGATCCTCGACGTCGTACAGCGCGGCGAGACTTTTCAGCCCCGCGGGCATGCCGGTGACGCGCAGCGTGGCGCCTCGCGACCTGGCGACGCGACACAGGTCGATCAACAGCGCGAGCGCCGCCGAATCGGCCTGCGTCACCTCCGTCAGATCGACCGTCGCTTCGCCACGCACGCTGTCCCGCGCCGCCTCACGCAGCGCGCCGACCGTCTCGAGCGTCAGCGCACCACTCGGGCGCCAGGGCTCCGTCACTGCACCTTGTCCTTGAGTTGGGCATTCTTGTCCTCGAGCGAACTGATCAGCCCGTCGATGCCGGTGCTGCGGATCTCGTTGGAGAAAGAACTGCGATAGTTGGTCACCAGACTCACGCCGGCGACCACCACGTCGTAGACCTTCCATTCGTCGCCCTGCTTCTCCAGCGAGTAGTCGATCGAAACCGGGCGCGCACCTGGCTGGCGGACCTCCGTGCGCACCGTCACATCGGTGTCACCGTCACGCGCGCGCAAGGGCTTGTAGTCGATCGTCTGATCGCGGTAGGTGGTGAGCGCATTCGAGTAGGTTCTTACCAGCAGGGTACGGAATTCCTCCACCAACTTCTCTCGCTGCTCTTTCGACGCCTGGCGCCAGTCACGCCCCACGGCCAGCGAGGTCATGATGCGAAAATCGAAGTGCGGCAACACCTTTTCTTCGACCAGCACCACCGCAGCGCTGCTGTCGCCGGACTGGATCGCCTTGTCGGCGCGCACGATGTCGATCACTTCGGTGGTCACCGACTTGACCAGCGCATCGGGCGCCATCGACGCCTGCGCGATGGCGTTCATGCCCATCATCATGATTGCCATCGCTACCATTGCCATTGCACGAATTGCCTTGATCATCTCTCTGTCCTTTCTGAATTGTTATTACCGTTCCACGACGCCGCCGCGCGCATGCCCGATCAAAGCCAGGCTCATGCTTCCGGCGGCCACCTCATCGGCTTCGACCTGTGCCAGCGATCGCGGTTGCATGGGATCGGCGTGCGCATCGTCGAAGCGTTCGCGCGGCGGATTGCCATCGTAGATTTCATAGCGCCGCTGCTGCAGGTAGAAATCGCGCATGTAGTCATACCTGTCGAGGCTGCCCTCTTCAACCGCGCGGCCAGCGCCGAGCAGCGCCGCGCGCTGGTGCACGATGCGCAGGGCGCTCAAGGTGTTTCGCGCAGCGATATCGTCAGGTCGCACCAGGCTGTTGCCGCGCAGATCGAACGGTAGCGCGACCGTGCTTCGGATGGTTTTGGGGCCGAAGAACGGTACGACGAAGTAGGGCCCGCTCGATGCGCCCCACACTGCGAAGGTCTGACCCAAGTCCTCGTCGTGCTTTTCAATGCCCATTTCAGAGGCAATGTCGAACACGCCGAAGATGCCGACGGTGGTGTTGATCAGCACACGCGCCGCGTCGCTGGCACCGTCACCGCCCTTGCCCTGCAGCAGGTTGTTGATGCCGGTCCAGATATCATTGAGGTTGCCAAAAAAATTGCCCAGGCCGACCTTCACCGGCAGCGGCGCGACCGTGTCGTACACGTTCGCTGCCGGCTCGAGCACCGCCTTGTCCAGGCGATCGTTGAAGGCAAAAATCGCGCGGTTATAGCCCTCCCAGGGATCATCCGGGTGCGGGCTGCGCTGCGTCGCGCAGCCGCCGAGGACAAGCGCGGCGATCACCACGACCGCCACCGTCCCGAGTTGCTTTTTTGGTTGCATGCGTTTATTCCGTTGGTTCAGTGTCGGGATTCTGCTGCGAGCCGTCGGCCGCC
>CBDULG010000251.1:0-4846 GCA_965367985.1 uncultured Rhodocyclaceae bacterium | reverse complement strand
GAAACGTCGAAGACGCCTACCACATGACGCCCAATGCGCTTGCCGACAAGTACATTTTCATGGATACGGATGTCCGGCTGGAGCTGGGGAGCGCCGACGCGGCGCTTGCCGGCAGCTTCGAACGGCTCTGGCAGCTGCGCAGCATGGTCGCCTCGCTCGATGAAGTGCGCCGTCACGCGCCGAACGATCTGCTGATGAATTTCGACGTCGTGCAGGCCGCGCAGGATGCCTGCGACCAGGGCGAGAACGCTGACTGTGTCGATCGTTATCTTGAAAAGCGCTTCCTGCCCCTCGACGCCCGCATGAAAGCGGTTGCCGCGCGTCATCGCGAACAGCTTCGCCGCTACGCCGGGCGATACCGCGCGGCGATACTGCCCGCGCCGCTTCGGGTCGACGCGGGCGCACGGATTTTCTATCTTGAGAACCTGCCGGTCACTGACCGCGGACGCAGCTTTGGCGCGCGCCACAACGACGAGGCCGCCGCAAGCAAGCACATCCAGGCGCTGTGGCGCTCAGCGCTGCAGGCCGTCTGCGCCGACGCGCCGGGCGCGCGCGACGTCATTTTCCACAACGCCTACCTGTTCCTGCCGGCCAACCTGCTGCAGGACGTCGCCGCCGCGCTCGACGGCACCCGCCCCTGTGCCGGTGTCACCCTTTCGATGGTCACCAACTCGCTTGCCACCACCGATCTGAACATCGTCAACCTGCTCGCCGTGTGGCAGCTCAAGGCGCTCGCGGATCATCTGGAAGAAGCCGGTCCGGCCGCCGACGCGGCGACCCTGCGCTACTTCGAATACCAGCCGCGTGCCAACGGCCGCCTCTCGCTCCATTCGAAAGTCATGGTATTCGACGACGAAATATTCATCGGTTCGGCCAACGCCGACGTGCGCAGCCTGATGATGGACAGCAACAACGGCGTGTTCATCCGCAACGCCCCCAAGTTCGCGCAGGCCTACAAGAGCTGGCTACGAAAACTGCTCGACTCCCCGGACCGCATCGCCGACCAAACCCCCCTCATCGGCCGGGACACCGCCACGCTCGGTGCCGAGATGGACGCGCTAATCGATCAGTTGCTCGCCCGCTACGCCGGCCCCGACCGCCTCACCGACGAACAGCGCCGCGACCTCAAACTGCGAATCCAGGCGACAACCCAAACCGTCTACGAACTGTCGCGCAAGGTCATGCGCGGCAACGCCGCCGCGGCCGACCGGTTCAACGCGTTGTTCAAGGCGATATAGGCGCGGGCGTGCGATCGACCGCGGGATCGACCTGAAAACCGCAGTTGACCGCCTGCCGGTCTTGGTAAGTTACTGTGGGAATTGACTATTTCGCCTTCGACAGCGATCACCGAGTCGGTGAGCGCGCTACGCGCTCGATTGCCGTTTCCAGGTTCAATTACCCGCGCGAGGCGGCGCACTATTCCTGATCCTGGCGTGGCGGCGCGTCGCGCTCCTGCGCCGCCGGCCGCTGCGATTTCCACTTCTTGATCACGACGGACCCAATCGCAACCAGAAAAAATGCGCCGATCGGCAACGCGACGACATAGGCATAGTATTTGAGGAAGATCAGTCCGCGGTCCACCCATTCCTGGCTTACCACCGGGATCGATACGAGGCTGATGATCAGCGCGCCGCCGGACATGATCCCCGCCGTGGCGGCCATCGGCATTTCATGTATCAGCGGACCGTAGCTTTCACCGCGGGCCTCGCGTCCGGCCTCCGCCCGGGGTGTCTTGGATGGCTTGGCGGGTTTCACACCGAACATTTCTTCGTAGCTGATCGCCTTGGCCAGCCGTGCGATGTTGGTGCGAACGGCGACTGGCCGGATGCGCACCGTGCTTGCGTCGATACCGCGCATCGCTGCCCAGCGCGGCAGCCATGACTTCAGTTCGTTCGGTGAAAGGGTGATCTCCAGGGCGCCTGTAAGACGGAAGCGCATCTGATGATAGAAATACCAGGTGGAGGCGGCGGCAAAATATAGCTTCATCAGAAAAAGCAGGGTCTTTGCATAGAGGCTGTCAGGCTCAGGGAACTCAGGCATCTCGAAAAAATGCGTGAAATGGCCGAGCATGATTCCATCCAGCATCTGCGCGCTGAAATAGAGCGTCCAGGACGTGTTATCCATCACCATCCCGCCAAGCGTCGACCAATGCGCGGGATAGATGTTGATCAGCTCCAGCATCGTCAAAGGAATGGTGATCGCACAGTACACCGACGAAATGTCCTTCATCATTCGGCGGGTGCTTTCCTTTTTGGCGTACCTCGCAATGGCAAGCATCGGAATCACTGCCAGCGTGGCGAAGAATAAATAGAACCTGAAGCCGTGAATGATCGGCGTGGCCGCCCATGGTGCAGCGACGTCCTCGAAATAGAGCACGATGTAGAAGGGCACGACGCCGAAAAAGCATATGACGAAGGCGGCGAGCCAGACCGCATACAGAAGGAACAGCAAACCCGAGACGATGCGGCTCAAAACGAATCGGGCATTCGAATCGAAGGTGTCCCGCCCGCGGGAAAAAAAGTGTCGCGCGTAAATGATGCGCCATTCGACGGATTCGACGTCCAGATTCATCGCTGTCCTGCGCCGGCGACTCTAGCCCGCAAAGGGAAGCCTATTCCAGCGGCGGTGTCGGCCGCAGCAGGATCTCGTTGACGTCCACATGCGCGGGTTGGTTCACCGCGTAGAGCACCGCGTTGGCGATGTCGTCGTCCTTCATGGCGTGCGCGGGTGGCTTGTCGAAGAAGGGGGTGTCGACCATGCCCGGTTCGATCAGCGTGACGCGTACGCCGGTGCCACGCAATTCCTCGCGCAGGTTGTAGCCCATGCCGGTCACTGCCCACTTGGTGGCGCCGTACATCGACCCCGCAATGGGCGCGCGGCCCGCTGCGGATCCGGTCAGCAGCACATGGCCGTGGCTTTGTTTGAGCGCGGCCAGTGTCGTCTGCAGCGTCAGCCCGACTCCATAAATATTGGTCAGGATCATGTCTTTCCACTGCTCATGATCCGCGCCGCTGAAGCCGCCCGGCGAGCCGCCCCGGCCGGCATTGGCAAACACCACGTCGATCTGGTCGAAGCGCGCCAGCGCCTGTTCGACCATCGCCTGCTGATCGGCCATCGAGGTGACATCGCAACTGACCGTCAGCACCCGGTCGGTACCAATTTCGTGCGCCAGCGCGTCGAGCTTGCCGACGCGGCGCGCGGCGAGCACCAGCCTGAAGCCTGCCTTCGCCGCGGCGCGGGCGGTGGCCGCGCCGATGCCGCTGGAGGCGCCAGTGATGAGGAAAACGCGGGATGTCATGCTTACTCCTTGCCGTTCAAATCGTGAAAGCAGTGTCACCGACCTGAAAGGCTAACGCCAGCGCCGGCATTTGACCACCGCCGTCACGACGACCCGTGCGAGGTGAGGCGAGCATCCTCGGCAGAACAGACTATCGATCTTGATTTACAAGACTTGGCCGGCTGTCCTGCGGTCAACGCAAACCGCCCGGCGGACCGGGCGGTGGCTTTGGGCGAGCGATGGCGATTACTTGTAGACGCCGACCTCAGCCGTCTGCTTGGCGCGGGCGGCGCTGTTGCTCTGCGTCACACGGTTGTTATTGGCATTGACGCGGGCGCTGCCGATCAGCGGGCCGTCCATGAAGCCGATCTTCACTTTCTGCTCGGCGCGGGCGCCGCTGTTGGACTGATCGACGTTGTTGTTGTTGGCGTTCAGACGGTCGGCCGCGAAGGCGCCGGTGGCGAACATGCCGATGGTGGCAACGGCGAGGGCTTTGGTGAGGGTGGTTTTCATGATGAATCTCCTTGGCTGTTTTCAGATGCTGCTGAGGATTGGTTTGCAGATGAAAGGCTGCATTTGCGCCCCATCTGACCCTGAGTCGCAGCGACCCGGCGATTTGGTTCAAGGAAATTCGATAAGAAATTGATCCGACCCGCCGTCGCGCCCATCACATGGCGCGCACACACGTTGATGGCCGTGGTCGTCAGGAACCTCACGATGCGACGCGACACCGCCAAACCAGCCGCGAGCCACACGCATGCGTAAACCCGGCCCATGGCATGCATACAAAACGTTTGAACGGGTCCTTGCGCCTGTGTAGCGTAGGAGAATCCCGAGCGTCGGCGCATGCTGCCGCTACTCCAAAACCAAGCCGGACCCCATGACCGACCAACAACAACGCTTCCGCGTGCTCGCCGCGGGCATCTGCAGCCTGGTCCTTGCCCTGGGCGTGGCGCGTTTCGCATACACGCCGCTGCTGCCGGTGATGCAGGAACAGGCGGGGCTTGGCGTTGCGGAGGCGGGTTGGCTGGCGGCGATCAACTACGCGGGCTATCTCACCGGCGCGCTGATCGCGGCGATGATCAGCGATCTGGTGCTCAAGGACCGGCTGTACCGCATCGGACTCATGGTGGCGGTGCTGAGTACCGTGATGATGGGCATGAGCACGGAAGTATGGGTGTGGGCGGTGTCGCGCTTTGTCGCGGGATTGTCGAGTGCGGCGGCGATGCTGCTGGGCACCGACTTGATTCTCAACTGGCTGATCCGCCACAACCACCGCAGCGAGTTGGGTATTCACTTTGCCGGCATCGGTCTGGGCATTGCGGGCTGCGCGGCGGCGGTGGCGGTGATGAGCCCGTGGCTGGACTGGCGCGCCCAGTGGTATGCGCTCACGGCGATCGGCTGCGTGTTGCTGGTGCCGGCGCTGGGCTGGTTGCCGGCGCCGGATCGCAGCACCACCACGCGGACCGGCCAGCAGATGGTGGACGCGCCGCCCAGCCGCCTGTTTTTGCGCATCTTCATGGCGAGCTATTTCTGCGCTGGCGTGGGTTATGTGGTGTCGGCCACCTT
>CBDULG010000250.1:0-4866 GCA_965367985.1 uncultured Rhodocyclaceae bacterium | reverse complement strand
TTTTTGGCGTTCATTTGAAAGCTCCAAAAGAGAATTGAGGTGGCAAGCATCCCGGAGCGGCCCGAACTTGCATCGGATCAGTTACCGCTCCGAAACCGAGTCTGACCGCCACGCGTCACGCGCTGATCAACGAAATGTCACGATTTCGTCACGCACGGGATTGCGCGCGTCAAACGGGTCGAATCACCGGTGTGAGCGCAACGGGGCGCATGTGCTTGGGGTAGAAGGACGAGTGACGCGGGCGAGCGGTCACTGCGCACAGAGCGCGCCCATAAGAAAACCCGCCGCAGCGGGTCCGTCTTCAAGTCGTCATCGGTCGGTGCTCAAACCACCCGGGTCTGCGCCTCGCCGTCGCTACATGGGCGAATTTCGCCGAGTTCGAATACCGTCTCGCCGGCGTCGCGCAGCGCTTTGCCTGCGGCCGTCGCGTCGGCCGGCGAGACGATGACCACCATGCCAACGCCACAGTTGAAGGTGCGGTGCATTTCGGCTGCAGCGATGTTGCCGGTGCCCTGCAACCACTGGAACAGATACGGCATGGTCCACGCGCTGGCGTGCAGTTCGGCGGCCAGCCCGGCGGGCAGCACGCGCGGCACGTTCTCGAGCAAGCCGCCTCCGGTGATGTGCGCCATGCCTTTGACCATGCCGGGTCGTGACTTGATCAAGGCGAGCAGCGCTTTGACGTAGATACGCGTCGGCGCCATGACCACGTCGCGCAACGGCCGGCCGTGGAAGTCGCCGTCGAGATTGGGCTTCGCCCGGTCGAGGACTTTGCGGATAAGCGAGTAGCCGTTGGAATGTGCGCCGCTCGACGCCAGGCCGAGCACCACGTCGCCCGCCGCGATCGTCTGCCCGGTGATGATTTCGGATTTCTCGACCGCGCCGACCGCGAAACCGGCCAGGTCGTATTCCCCGTCGGCATACATGCCGGGCATCTCGGCGGTCTCACCGCCGATCAGCGCGCAGCCGGCCAATTCGCAGCCCTGCGCAATGCCCTTGACAACGTCGGCCGCGGTGTCGACATCCAGTTTCCCGCAGGCGAAATAATCGAGAAAGAACAGCGGCTCGGCGCCCTGCACGAGGATGTCGTTCACGCTCATGGCGACCAGGTCCTGGCCCACGGTGTCGTGGCGATTCAGTTCGAAGGCCAGCTTGAGCTTGGTGCCGACACCGTCGGTGCCGGAGACGAGCACCGGCTCGCGGTACTTGCCGGTGAGCTCGAACAGCGCGCCGAAACCACCCAGACCACCCAGCACCTCGGGCCGCAGCGTGCGCCTTGCCATCGGCTTGATACGTTCGACGAGCGCGTCGCCCGCGGAGATGTCTACGCCGGCGTCGCGGTAGGTCAGTGAAGTCAACAGGAATCCTCGTGGGTCGATGGCGTCGGCATGGCCAGACGCTTGAGCGCTGCCCAGCTTGCGACTACAGTGACGGGGCTTGTGCGCGGCAGTGGCCGCGTGCCCCTAAAACACGCTGCGCATTTTACATCGAATGCCTACTCTCAGTGCCCGCCAACGGCAAACCGCCGCCTGGACCGCCGTCGGCATCGCGCTGCTCGTGCTGCTGTGGCTGCTCGGGCCCATGCTCGCGCCGTTCGCCATCGCCGCGGTGCTCGCCTATATCTGCGATCCGGCCGTTGCGTGGCTGGTCTCCCATCGTGTTCCGCGCGTGGTCGCGGTGCTGATCGTGATCATCCTGATCGGACTCGGCCTGACCATCCTGCTGCTGATTCTGGTGCCGACGGTGTACCGCGAGGCGATGCAACTGGTCGCGCGGCTGCCCGATCTGCTCGACCTGGTCAATGAGCGCGTGCTGCCGACCGTCAAGAATTATTTCAACATCGAGGTCGAACTCGACGCCGCCTTCGTGCGTGAGTGGATCGCGGAAAACTGGACTGCCGCGCAAGACGTGCTGCCCGGCTTGCTCAAGAAGGCCACTACGGGCGGCGTGGCGGTCGTCGGCTTTTTCGCCAATCTGCTGCTGGTGCCGATGGTGATGTTTTATCTGCTGCAGGAATGGCCGCGCCTGCTGCGCACCATTCGTTCCGGCATTCCTCGCCCGATGCTCGACCGCACCCTGCGCATTGTCGGCGATATCGACCGCGTGATGTCCGAGTTCCTGCGCGGGCAACTCTCGGTGATGCTGCTGCTGGCGGTCTTCTACACCATCGGCCTGTGGTTCGCCGGCCTGCGCTTCGCGCTGCCCGTGGGGGTGATCACCGGTCTGCTGGCCTTCGTGCCCTTCGTCGGCTTTACCACCGGGCTGGTGCTGGCCTTGCTCAGCGCCGTGCTGCAGGGCGGCGGCTGGTCGCCGATCATCGGCGTCGCCATCGTGTACACGCTCGGCCAGGCCGTCGAGAGTTTCCTTCTCACCCCCTACATCGTCGGCGACCGCATCGGCCTGCACCCGCTGGCGGTCATTTTCGCGCTCATGGCCTTTGGCCAGCTGTTCGGCTTCGTCGGCGTATTGATCGCCCTGCCAGCGAGCGCGGCGCTGCTTGTCGCCTTGCGCGAAATGCGCAAAGAGTACATGACGAGCCATGTCTATCTGGGCGACGAAGCGCGCGACGAAGACACCGCATGAAACAGCTCGCGCTCGATGTGCGCCTCGATGCGACGCCGCGCTTCGACAATTTCTTTACCGGCGACAACGCGGCGCTGCTGGCCGCGCTGCAGGTCGCCGCACGCGGCGAATCCATGAGCCACGTGTACCTTTGGGGCGCGCCGGGCAGCGGCCGCACCCATTTGCTGCGCGCCACCTGCGCGGCGGCCCCCACGGCCCGCTACCTTGCTGCGGCAGACATCCCGGCTGCACCATCCGGCACTGCCGCGCTGGTCGCCTTCGATGACGTCCACCGCCTCGACGACACCGCGTCGATTGCGGTTTTCAATGCGTTCAACCATGCGCGAGACGCGCGGCAAACGCTTGTGCTGGCGGGCGACGCGCCGCCGGGCGCGCTCACCCTGCGCGAAGACCTGCGCTCGCGCATCGCGCAGTGTCTGGCCTTCGAAATCCACCCGCTGACCGATATCGCGCGCTCGGCAATTCTGAGCACGCAGGCCGCACAGCGGGGTCTGCGTCTCGATGGCGACGTAGTGAGTTATCTGATGCGCTACGGGCGGCGCGACATGCCATCGCTGCTGAGCACGCTCGACGCGCTCGATCGCGCCTCGCTCGAACACCAGCGCGCCATTACCCTGCCCCTGTTGCGTGAGCTGATGCGCGGCGGCCTGACCCTCTGACTGAATTCCCGGAAACCGACATGGAACTCGCCCTGTTCGACCTCGACAACACCTTGCTGGCCGGCGACTCGGATTTCGCCTGGGCCGAGTTCCTCATTGGCAAGGGCGTGCTCGACCGCGAAGTGTACGAAGCGAAGAATGTCGAATTCTTCGATCACTACAAAGCGGGCACACTCGACATCTTTGCCTTTCTCGAATTCCAGCTTGCGCCACTGGCCCGCCACCCGCGCGCGCAGCTCGACGCCTGGCATGACGAATTCATGGATAGCGCGATCCGTCCGCTCATCACGCCGCCGGCACGCGCGCTGGTCGACAAGCATCGTGCCGACGGCGCCGTGCTGGCCATCGTCACCGCCACCAACAGCTTCGTGACCGGCCCGATCGCGCGCGAGTTCGGCATCGACCACCTCGTCGCCACCGTCCCGGCGCACGAAAACGGTGCATTCACCGGCAAGCCGCGCGGCATGCCGGCCTTCAAGGCGGGCAAGATCGAGCGCACCGAAATCTGGCTGGAGTCTCTCGGCTTGCACTGGGGCAGTTTCACGAGAAGCTGGTTCTACAGCGATTCGCACAACGACTTGCCGCTCATGTCGAAAGTGTCCGACCCGGTCGCGGTCGACCCCGACGATACCTTGCGCGAACACGCGCGCCTGCACGGCTGGCCGACGATCAGCCTGCGTAGCCCGGATGCAGCGTAGCGGAATCCGGGAACCCACCTGCGATGAGCCGAAAACCCCGGATTCCGGCCTGCGGCCCGCGTCCGGGCTACGGCCTCCGCACACGCAAAACGCGGGGCGGCAATGGTATGGCGGCGGTTCAGTGCGTTATCATCCCGCGTTAAACACAAAAAACAGCCTGCTTCGATGATTCGCAAATTGCTGCGCAGGGTTCTGCGCCGCACCAAGCCCGGCGACGACAGCGAACCGGCGCTCATCCCCGTGAGCTCTCACGGCCTTGTCGCCGAAGAGGTCTCTCACGCCGCACGCAAGGTGTGCGCGGTACTGCAGGAAGCCGGATTTCAGGCCTTCGTAGTAGGTGGCGCGGTGCGCGACCTGCTGGCGAAACAAACACCCAAGGATTTCGACGTCGCCACCAGCGCGACCCCCGAAGAAGTGCGCCGTCAGTTCCGCCGCTCGCGCATCATCGGCCGGCGCTTCAAGATCGTGCACGTGATGATCGGCGGCGAAATGATCGAGGTGTCGACCTTCCGCGCGCATCGCGATGCCGAGGACGTATCGACCGACGAACATGGCCGCATTCTCACCGACAACGTTTACGGCACGCAGAAAGAAGACGCGCTGCGGCGCGATTTCACCGTCAACGCGCTCTACTACGATCCGACCACGCAGAACATCACCGACTACCACCATGGCGTCGCCGATCTGCATCAGAAGACGCTGCGCATGATTGGTGACCCGCGCGCGCGCTACCGCGAAGACCCGGTGCGCATGCTGCGCGCGGTGCGCCTTGGCGCCAAACTCGGTCTGAGCATCGATCCGGCAGCCCGCCGGCCGATCCGCGAAATGGCGGACCTGATGGAGAACCTGCCACCCGCGCGCCTGTTCGACGAAATGCTCAAGCTGTTGATGTCCGGCCATGCCGTCAAATGCCTCACCCAGCTGCG
>CBDULG010000249.1:0-4896 GCA_965367985.1 uncultured Rhodocyclaceae bacterium | reverse complement strand
AACTGCGGCCTGCACGCCGCGCCAGTTGGGCAAACGCAGCCTGCACCGGCCCCTGCACAGCCTCAGAGATTACAACGAAACGCGTCCTGCGTCTTCCCGGAGCCACAGCCTCAAGTTCGCCCTCAGGCGGGCCGTTGAGTTCCACGCCCATTGTTGAAATCAGCCTCATGCCCCACATCCACCGCGCGCTTGCCAGCCTGGACGACTACGTGGCCGCCTTTTCCGGCGCGCCGCTACCCGTGCTGCGCCGCACGGTGCGCGAACTGGCTGCGCTCGAATCCGATCACGATTCGATTTCCGCCCGGCAGATCACCGCCGTCGTGCTCGGCGATCCGCTGATGACACTGCGACTGCTGATCCATCTCGAGCAACATCGCAGCGGCAAACAGAACCACGACATCACCACGATTGACCGCGCCATCATGATGATGGGCGTGACGCCATTCTTTCGTGCCTTTGCCGACATGCCGATGATCGAGTCCACGCTGGCTGACCGCGGCGCGGCGCTCGTCGGCGTGTTGCGCGTCATCGCGCGCGCACGTCGCGCCGCGCATTACGCGCGCGAATGGGCCGTCGTCCGGCACGACCTCAACGTCGAAGAAATCACCGTCGGCGCACTGCTTTACGACACCGCCGACATGCTCTGCTGGATCTTTGCGCCCGCGCTCACTCAGCAGGTATACGATCGCCAACACGCCGATCGAAATTTGCGCAGTTCAGTGGCGCAACGCAACGCGTTCAATTTCACCGCCAATGAAATCCAGCTTGCACTCAGTCGCGCCTGGCACCTGCCCGACCTGCTGGTAACGCTGATGGATCAAACAGACGCGTCGAGTCCGCGGGTGCGCACGGTGGTGTTGGCCAACGCGCTCGCCCGCCACACCGCGCACGGCTGGGACAATCCCGCCATCCCCGACGATCTGGCTGCCATAGCAAAACTGCTGCGCCTCAACCGCACGCAGTTGATCCGCCAATTGGCGATTCCCGCCGAGCACGCCGATCGCTTGCTTCCGGAGGCGACCGAGCCGTCGCCTTGAGCAGACGTGTCCGAAGCCCGGACCGCACGGCCCGATACGCTTACACTTACCTCGTGGCGCGCGAGCGCGCGAACTTTCATAGGAACCATCGTTGATGTCCGTTTCGTCTATCGTCCTGCTGGCCATGCTGGCCATTGCGCTGCTGTACAGCGTCGTCATCTACAACAACCTGGTGCGGCTCAAGCACAACATCGCAAAAGCCTGGGCCAATATCGACGTCCTGCTCAAGCAGCGTCACGATGAACTGCCCAAGCTGGTCGAGGTATGCCGGCAATACAAGCAGTTCGAGGAGTCCACGCTGACCCGCGTGATCGAGGCACGCGCCCGCGTCTCGGACGCCCGCGCCCAGCACGATGTTCCCGCGCTCGGCGCCGCAGAAGGCATGCTGCGCATGGGGCTTGGCCAGTTGTTCGCGGTCGCCGAGGCGTATCCCGAACTGAAGGCAAACGAGCATTTTATGCAGTTGCAGACGCGTATTACTTCGTTGGAAAACAGCATTGCCGACCGGCGTGAGTGGTACAACGAGAGTGTGAACGTTCATAATGTGCGCATCGATCAATTCCCCGATCTCGTCATCGCGCGCATGTTCCAGTTCACCGAACAGCCGCTACTCGAATTTTCAACTGCCGAAAAGGCCGACGTCGATCTGAAGGCGCTGTTCAGCACCTAACCCACAACGGATCGCATTCGTGCTCGTCTCGCTGCGCCCGGATCGCACCGGTGGCATGCTCGCCGCGGGCGTTGCCGGGCTCGCCATGGTGGCGATATACACCGGCCCGCCTTTTCGTCAGGCGGCGGTGGTTTTGATCGGCATCGCCGCGCTGTTCGGCTGGCTGCGCGCCATCCATCACAGCCGGCTGATTCTCGACACGCCCACCTCGCGCATCGCTTCCGCCGCGCAAGGCTATATCGAGCTTTTCGGCGAAGGCCTGCCGCTTAGCGGCACGCCGCTGCTCTCGCCCATGAACGGCCTGCCGGTGCTGTGGTACCGCCTCAAGGTCGAACAGAAGAGCGGCGACAAGTGGATTACACAGAGCGATATCGAGAGCGACGCGTCCTTCCTGCTCGACGACGGCAGCGGTCAGTGCGCGGTCGATCCTGAGGGCGCAGAAATGCTCGTCTCGCGTAAGGATGTTGAACGCCGCAAGGATATGCGTTACACGCAGTGGTGCCTGCTCCAACGCGACCCAATTTACGCGATCGGCCAGTTCACCACGCTGGGCAGCATCGACCTGGCGCACGACACCGCGACGCAAGTGCGCGAGTTGCTCGCCGAATGGAAGGCAGACCGCAGTGGATTGCTCGAGCGATTCGATGTCAACGGTGACGGAGAAATCGATTTGAGCGAGTGGGAATTGGCGCGTGCCCAAGCGCGCCGTGAAGTGCGTCAGGAGCAGGCCGAATTGCGCGCAGCGCCTGAGGCTCACGTGCTGCGCAAACCCGCCGATCGCCGCCTCTACCTGATCTCCGACCTCGACCCGCAACAACTGGGCAAGCGCTATCAACTCTGGGGCTGGGCCTTCCTCAGCGTGATGTTAGCTGGCGCAGGTGCGCTTTTCTGGCTGAACACGCGTTGAGCCACGATCATGCGTCGCCGCGCGACTCCAACTCTTCCCAGCGCTGCATTGCCACGGCCACCTTTTCACTGACCACGCGGAGACGGGCGGTGATTTCTGCCACCATATCCGGCGCATTCTGATAGAGGGCGGGATCGGCCAAACGCGTCTGCAGAGCACGTTCTTCGGCTTCGAGAACGCTGATGCGTTCGGGCAGCGCGTCGAGTTCGCGCTGTTCCTTAAACGAGAGTTTTCCGCCAGGCAGCATCGGCGGCGACTTCGGCTTTTCCTTCGTCTTGACACGCGCCGCCCCGCTCGTCTCCGCGCGGGCGGGTGATTGGTTGCGCACACGCTGCCAGTCGGCATAGCCACCCGCGTACTCCTTCCAGCACCCGTCGCCTTCCGCAGCAATCACCTGGGTGACCGTATTGTCGAGAAAGGCGCGATCGTGGCTGACCAGGAAAAGCGTGCCGTCGTACTCAGCGAGCAGCGCTTCGAGCAGATCGAGCGTTTCGATGTCCAGATCGTTGGTCGGCTCGTCGAGCACCAGCACATTGGCCGGCTGGGCAAACAGGCGGGCCAGCAACAAGCGATTGCGTTCGCCGCCGGAGAGCGATTTGACGGGTGAGCGCGCGCGCTGCGGCGCGAACAGGAAATCGCCGAGGTAGCCGATGACGTGCTTGCGCTCATTACCAATTTGCACAAACTCCGAGCCTGGGCTGATCACTTCAGCGAGTGTCGCCTCCGGATCGAGTTGTGTCCGCAACTGGTCGAAATACGCCACTTGTTGGCGGGTACCGAGGCGCACCGTGCCACGGTCGGGTTCGAGTCGCCCGAGGATGAGTTGGAGCAGCGTCGTCT
The DNA here is from genome assembly GCA_965367985.1 of uncultured Rhodocyclaceae bacterium. Classification (GTDB taxonomy): domain Bacteria; phylum Pseudomonadota; class Gammaproteobacteria; order Burkholderiales; family Rhodocyclaceae; genus Nitrogeniibacter. Next base: position 1,442 of record CBDULG010000249.1, on the reverse strand, counting down.
TGCCCGCGCCATTCGGACCGATGATACCGATGCGATCACCCCGCAAAATGCGCGTCGAAAAACCGCGCACCACAGCCTTGCCGTCAAAGGCCTTGCTTACCCCCTCCAGTTCGGCCACCATCTTGCCCGACGCGTCACCCCGGTCGACCGCGAGCGAAACGTGGCCCAAACGATCGCGGCGTGCCGACCGTTCGCGGCGCAGCGCCTCCAGCCTGCGCACGCGGCCTTCATTTCGCGTGCGCCGGGCCTGAATACCCTTGCGAATCCACACTTCCTCCTGCGCGAGAAATTTGTCGAACTGCGCCTCGGCCCGCGCCTCGGCTTCGAGTTGCTCGGCCTTCTTGCGCTGATAATCGGCAAAGCGGCCAGCGAAGCTCACCAGATTACCGCGGTCGAGTTCGACGATTCGGGTTGCGACGTTATCGAGAAACACCCGGTCATGGGTGATCAGCATGACCGCGCCCACGAAACCCTTGATGAGATCCTCGAGCCACAGGATGCCGTCTAGATCGAGATGGTTGGTCGGTTCGTCAAGCAACAACAGGTCAGGTTCACCAACCATCGCCCGCGCCAGCGAGACGCGCTTGATGCCACCGCCGGAAAGTGTCGCAACGATCGCATCGCCATGGAGCCCGAGGCGCGCGAGCATGGCATCGACACGATCGTTAAGTCGCCATGCGTCAGCCGCTTCGACCGCATGCTGGCACGCGGCAAGCGTTGCAAAACTGGTTTCGTCTGGCTGTTCAGCGACCGCATGCAATGCGGCGTGGTAGGCCTGCAGGATCGTCGCCGCCTCGCCAAGCCCGTCAGCCACGACATCGAAAACGGGTCGCTCGAGCGCGAAATCCGACTCTTGCGGCACATAGGCGATGCGAACCTGCGGTGCGCGCCAGATTTCGCCATCATCCAAAGATTGCAAGCTGGCAATGGCGCGCAACAGGCTCGACTTGCCGGACCCGTTGCGACCGATCAAGGCGACGCGCTCACCTGCATCAAGTTGGAGATTCGCGTGGTCGAGCAGCGCGACATGTCCGAACGCGAGACAGGCGCGATCGGCGGAAATCAAAGGCATGAGCACATCCGATGCGACGGCAAAACGCGTATTCTACCGGTCAGCCCTTCGACGAACCGCGATTTCGCGGTAGACTCCGCCTTCGTCCATCGCTCCGGTGGAAGCATGCCTCTCCGTAGTTCAACGGATAGAACAAGCGCCTCCTAAGCGCTAGATGCAGGTTCGATTCCTGCCGGGGAGGCCAATTCCGCGGTCATGCTCACCGCATGCCACAAGGCGCCGCCGTGGCCAAAGCGCAAACGATGGAAACCCGCTGCATCGCAACCCGCCAAACCTGCTTCGCAGCCAGCGCGTACCATACGATTTCGTTGCACGCTATTAGCCAAGCCACCTCGCTGCGCGGGCGGCTAAACGCACCCCGTGCCGAATC
>CBDULG010000248.1:0-4906 GCA_965367985.1 uncultured Rhodocyclaceae bacterium | reverse complement strand
CGCGACATTCGTTATGCCGGGAGCGAGGCGCTTGAAAAGGAAGTCGCCCGTTAAACCGAACTTTGACCTCGTTTCTCAAGTAGATCACTGATATTTATGCGTTAACTGCTCAACGGACGGCCGGTTACTGGGTACGCGCGGGGTTGACGCCGAGCAATGAGAAGGCTTTTTCCTGCAGCGGTGTGGGCCGGGTGGTGAGGATGATCTTGGCCTTTGGGTTGAGCGCCGTGTGGGTGATGTTGTAGGCGAGCGTGCCGAGGTCCTGCATCAAGGTGCGAAAGCTGTGGACGGGGATGCCATCGTCGGCGAGCCCGGTGGCGTCCTTGGCCTTCGCGTGGGTCGATCGCGGGGTCTTTGCCACGGCGGAGGGCTTGGTGGCGTGTGCGGCATCGATGAACTCGTCATCGAACAGCATGGGCTTCAAGCGCGCCCGCATGTGCCATTCGACGTAGTACGCCAGCATGCACAGGAAGACGTGTGCGCGCACCCGATCGGCATTGTAGTGAAAGACGGGGCGCACCTGCAGGTCGACCGTCTTGATCGAACGAAAGGCGCGCTCGACCTGTGACAGGCTCTTGTAGGCGTCCACGGCGGCATTGGCCTCGAGCTGTTCGGCCCCGAGACTGGTGCGGATGACGTACAAGCCGTCGAGCGCAGCTTCGGCGGCAATCTTGTCCTCCTTGCGCACCCAGTTCAGGCTCGTGTCGGTGATGGCGAGCTCGAAGTGCTTGGCCATGTGGTAGCGGTCGATCGAGCGGCCCGCGCGCAGGCCGATCTGCGCCGCGCCGCGCAACGGGTTGCGTGCCCGCGTCACCGCCGCGGCCACGCTGGCCAGCTCGGCTTCGGTGGCCGCGAGCAGTTCGGCGCGCTTGCGCGCACGCTCCTCGGCCAGCAAGGGATTGCGGCAGAGCACCAGGCGCTCGCCGGGGAAGTGCTCGCTGGTGAGTTCAAGCAGATTGCGCTCGTCGAACAGGGACGGCTGGAACGGGCCGTGCTCTTGCGCGAGCTGCGCGATCTGGGGCGCGCGCAGGCTGCTGATCCAGTCCATCCCATGGGGCTTGAGGACGTTGTTGATGCGCGCCGAGGTGATCATGCCCCGATCGCCCACCCAGGCGATTTGCTCGATACCGAAACGCGATTTGAGCTTGGCCACTTGCGCGGCCACCGTGGCCGGGTCGGCGGTGTTGCCGGGGAACACCTCCACCGCCACCGGGCAGCCGTCGGCGGCACAGATCAGACCGAAGACGATCTGCGGGTCATCGCGCTTGCCGTCGCGCGAATGCCCGCGTGCGGCGAGCGGGCAGCAGCGGCCGGTGAGCCAGGTCGAGGTGAGGTCGTAGAGCACCAGGGTGCTGCCCGCCAGGTGCTTGCGTGCCAGGCGACGTTCGATGCCAGGCTGCGCCGTGTGCAGCCAGTCGAGGGCGCGATACAACTCCTCGGGTTCGATCTGCCCCAGGCCCAGCACCCGCCCCAGCGAGTGCGCGGCCGTCTCGTCGCTGAGCATGCGGTGGGTGGCGAGCTTCGAGCCGGGCGACACGATGCGTGCAACCACCATCGCCAGCAGCAGCTTGCGCAGCCGCTCGGGCGCGGCGGCGAACCAGTCCGGAGCGCCGCACGCGCTTGCACTGCCCAGCGCAGCCACCACGTGACCGTGCGGCAGCGAGCGCTCGACGGTGAAGACCTCCTCTGCACTGGGTACCGCTACACCGCCCTTGAGGAGCACCTTCAGGCCCTCGATGACCTCCGCAGGCAGGCACGACAGGTTGGCCAGTGTGCGCTTCCTGACCTTGCCTTGGTGCCGGAATGCCTCGCGAAGCAGGACCGCTGGAGGCGAATTTCGATTGCGGATGGCTTCGATGTACATGGTCCTTACCATGCTACAGCGAAGCGGAAAAAGCAAGACCTGAAGCGGGTATTTACATGGGTACAAATTTACCCAGAAAAATAGCCGGAACCCGCATCGTGCAAGGGTTCCGGCTATTTCAGGGGGTCAAAGTTCGGCTTAGCGGCGGGCGCACCGCGCGGGATCGCGCCGATCTACACCTTCCGCAGCCGCACACGCCGAAACCACCCCCCGGCCAGTGCGGCTTCATCATTCTCGACGTGCAACTCGGGAATTCCGGCGAGCAGCGTCTCGAGCACCACGTCCATGCGCGTCGCAATCCGCATTGACAAGGGCGTCAGCGCACGGCGCAATGGCGCCCGCTGACCGGGGCGCAGGAACTTGTCGAAAACCAGCAGCTGGCCCCCGGATCGTGTCACCCGCACCGCTTCGCGCAATGCCTGCGCCGGGTCCGGCACGACCGCGATGATGAGGTGGAGCACGACGTGATCGAAGCATGCGCCGCCAAACGGCAGGGCCAGCAGGCTGCCCTGTACCGGTTGGTACTTTCGCGCGGCGGCGCGCGGGCGGCTGCGGCGAAGCATGGCGGCGGTGAGATCGATCCCGGTGTAGTCATGCTGACCGGGCAGGTGGGGCAGGTCGAGCCCGGTGCCAACGCCGGCGAGGAGTACGCGGCCGGGCGGCGCATTGCCGAGCGCGGCGATGCTCTTGATGCGCGCCGAGCGGGTTGCCGCCGCGATGACCAAATCGTAAATCGGTGCGATCAGCGTATAGCTGTAGCGCAGCGACATGGTGTCGGTCGCGCTCAGTGCAATACGTTCGGCACGGAAAGAGCGAACTCGGGGATAACCGCTTCGAAGTTCTCGCCATCGGCGGCCACCATCTGGTAGCTGCCGCGCATCGAGCCGACCGGCGTGGGCAACGCGGAGCCGCTGGTGTACTCGAAGCTCTCGCCCGGGGCCAGTTCAGGATGCTCACCCACCACGCCGAGGCCGCGCACCTCCTGCTGATCGCCGTTGCCGTCGGTGATGATCCAGTGGCGGCTGACCAGTTGCGCGGTCACCGTGCCGGTATTCTTCAAGGTGATGCGATAGGCGAAAACATAGTGGTCGTCATCGGGATCGGATTGCTCCGCAAGATAGAAGGAAACTGCGGTCACTTCGATGCGGTAGGTCGGGTCGTTTTCGGTCATGGGCAATGTGCGGGATGGGGTGCGCGAACCGGCACTCTAATATCGGGTAAGGCATTGAATCCCAATCCGCTGCCCTCTGCAAGCGGCCGGGGTGTGGTGGCGCTAGAATGGCGCTCTTGTCGATCATTGCCGCGGAGTCTCCATGTATCGCATTGCCCCCAGTCTGCTGTCGGCCGATTTTGCGCGCCTTGGCGAAGAAGTGCGGCAGGTTGTCGCCGCCGGCGCCGACTGGATTCACTTTGATGTGATGGACAACCACTACGTGCCGAACCTGACGATCGGGCCGCTGGTATGCGAGGCCATCCGCCCCCACACCGAGGCGCCGATCGACGTGCATCTCATGGTCAAGCCGGTCGATCGCATCATTCCCGATTTCGCCAAGGCGGGGGCTAACTCGATTACCTTCCATCCGGAGGCGTCGGAGCATATCGACCGTACGCTCGGGCTGATTCGCGATTCGGGCTGCCAGGCGGGCCTGGTGTTCAATCCGGCAACGCCGCTGCATCACCTCGATCATGTCATGGACAAGCTCGACATCGTGCTGTTGATGAGTGTAAACCCGGGTTTTGGCGGGCAGACCTTCATCCCCGAGACGCTCGAAAAACTGCGCGCTGCGCGCGCCCGGATCGAAGCCTATGAGGCGCGCAGCGGGCGGCGCATTCTGCTCGAGGTTGATGGCGGCGTGAAGACCGACAATATCGCCGAGTTTGCCCGCGCCGGTGCCGACACCTTTGTCGCTGGCTCGGCCGTGTTCGGCGCCGGACGCGATGCCGATCCGAACCGCTATGACACGGTTATTGCCGCCATGCGCGCGGCACTGGCCGATGTGGCGAGCGCATGATGGCGCGCTTCGACGTCGATGCCGTGCTGTTCGATCTGGACGGCACGCTGCTCGATACCATCGACGACATCGCCGAGGCTGCTAAGCGCATGCTTCTGGAGCTGAAACGGCCGGCGCGCTCGCCCGATCAGGTGCGTCGATTCGTGGGCAAGGGCATTCCCAATCTGGTCGCACGCTGTCTGGACGACCCGGCGTTGAGTGACGAAGCCCATGCCGATGCGGTGGCCGTATTCATGCGCCACTACAGCGACGTTAATGGCGTTCACGCCGCGCCGTATCCGGGCATCCGCGAAACGCTTTCCGGCTTGCATGCAATGAACCTGCCGATGGCCTGTGTTACCAACAAGGCCGCCGATTTTACCGTGCCGTTGCTGGAGATGATGAACATGACGCGGTATTTTCCGGTGGTGGTCTGCGGCGATACGCTGGCACACAAGAAACCGCACCCGGCAATGCTCGAATATGCCTGCCGCGAGTTGGGTGTGGCGCCCGCTCGCGCGCTGATGGTGGGTGACTCGACCAACGACGCAGCCTGTGCCCGCGCCGCCGGCTGCCCTGTCGTCTTGATGACTTACGGGTATTCGGAAGGTGTGCCTGTGGACACTATCGAGTGCGATGGGCTACTATCCAACGCGACCGCGCTGCTTGCGCGGATTGGCCCGCAGGGCAAGCGGCAAGCCGCTTTTTCACCCGTTTCCCCTGGACTGAAACCTGATTGACGTGACCCACCCGAGCCCGACATTTCGAAAGGAGTTTGCCTCAGCCCGCAACGGCGCGATCGCCGGTCTGCGCGGCTGGCGGTCATGGTCGTGGCGTCAGCGCCACTGATCCCCGGCGGGCGCCGAGCGCGCGCGCAAAACCCTGATCGAAACTCCCGCATGAGCGGGCCCCAGTGGAGTCATCATGCTCGAAGCCGAATTCAACGCGCTTGCCGCGCAAGGCTATAACCGCATCCCGGTCACCCTCGAGACCTTCGCCGATCTCGACACCCCTTTATCCATCTACCTGAAGCTCGCCAACGAGCCCTACA
>CBDULG010000247.1:0-4911 GCA_965367985.1 uncultured Rhodocyclaceae bacterium | reverse complement strand
GACATCTACTTCGGCCAGCCGCGCGGCATCGAAGAGCGCAACGGCGAGCGCGTCGGTTTCAACACCATGATCTACAGCGAAAGCGAGATCCGCCGCATCGGCAAGGTGGCCTTCGAAATCGCGCAGAAGCGCGGTGGCCGGCTGTGTTCGGTCGACAAAATGAACGTGCTTGAATGCACCCAGTTGTGGCGCGACGTGATGATCGAGCTGTCGCCCGATTACCCCGACGTCGAACTGAGCCACATGCTCGTCGATAACGCCGCGATGCAGCTGGTCAAGGCGCCCAAACAGTTCGACGTGATGGTGACCGGCAACATGTTCGGCGACATCCTCTCCGACGCTGCGGCGATGCTCACCGGCTCGATCGGCATGCTGCCCTCGGCCTCGCTCGACGCCGACAACAAGGGCATGTATGAGCCGAGCCATGGCTCTGCGCCGGATATCGCCGGCAAGGATCTGGCCAATCCGCTGGCCACGATCCTGTCGGTGGCGATGATGCTGCGCTATACCTTCAATCAGGAAGCCGCGGCAAAACGCATCGAGGATGCAGTCAAATCGGTACTCGCCGAAGGCTACCGGACCGGCGACATTTTCGCGCCCGGCACGCGCAAGGTTGGCACGACACAGATGGGTGACGCGGTCATTGCGGCGCTCTGAACCCACACACGAATTTCAGGAAGAAGGACATGGTGAAGAAGAGAGTAGGTCTGGTGGGCTGGCGCGGCATGGTCGGGTCGGTGTTGATGCAGCGCATGCGTGAAGAAGACGATTTCGCGCAGATCGATCCGGTATTTTTCAGCACCTCGAACGCGGGTGGCGCCGGACCGGACATCGGCAAGGACGTCCCTGCGCTGCAGGACGCGAACGACATCGCCGCGCTCAAAACGCTTGATGTCATCGTCACTTGCCAGGGTGGCGACTACACCAAGGCGGTGTATCCGCAACTGCGCGCGGCCGGCTGGAAGGGCTACTGGATCGATGCCGCCTCCGCGTTGCGCATGGAAGATGCCTCGATCATCGTGCTCGATCCGGTGAACATGAACGTGATTCGCGACGGTCTCGGGCGCGGCGTCAAGGACTATATTGGCGGCAATTGTACGGTCAGCCTCATGCTCATGGCGCTCGGCGGCCTGTTCCAGAACGACCTCGTCGATTGGGCGACGGCAATGACCTACCAGGCCGCCTCGGGCGGTGGCGCGCAGCACATGCGCGAGCTGATCGCGCAAATGGGCGCGCTCAACGCGTCGGTTGCCGATGCGCTGGCCGATCCGGCTTCGGCCATCCTCGAGATTGATCGCCAGGTCGCCGCGACCATGCGCAGCGCGGCCTTTCCGACGGAGCATTTCGGCGTGCCGCTCGCCGGCTCGCTGATTCCGTGGATCGATAGCGATCCGGGCAATGGTCAGAGTCGCGAAGAGTGGAAGGCGCAAGCCGAGACCAATAAGATACTCGGCCGTTCGCATGATCCGATTGTCATAGAAGGGGTGTGTGTTCGCGTCGGGGCGATGCGCTGTCATTCGCAAGCATTGACAATCAAGCTAAAGAAAGACGCTCCGCTTGACGAAATCAATGACATGCTGGCCAAAGCTAATGGATCGGTGAAGGTCATACCCAACGAGCGCGAAGCGTCGATGCAGGCGCTCACGCCTGCAGCCGTGACCGGCACGCTGTCGGTGCCGGTAGGCCGATTGCGCAAGATGGGCATGGGAGGCGAGTACCTGTCGGCGTTCACGGTCGGCGACCAGTTGTTGTGGGGCGCTGCAGAGCCTTTGCGCCGCACTTTACGCATTCTGCTCGAGCAGTAGCACAGATGCCCGGGCGCCCAAGTGCGCCCGGCTCGAGGTCGCGATTGATCGCCCGATTGACGACCGTATACGGCGCTACGCGCTTGGCGGGAAGTCAGCAGAAGTAAAATTTCTTTTCGTTTTAGGGCGTTGCGTGCAATATTTAAAGCGAATACTGGGTTGCTGCACGGTATTCGTGATGCTATTTTCGCAACACCCGGATTGCTCCAGCATGAGGAAGCGGTTTTGAATACCTTCAGAAAGACAACATTTCGTGCCACTCTCATTGCGGCGACGCTTGCCGCGGTGCCGCTTGGTGCGAACGCTGCCGGCCTGGGACGCATTTCAGTGCTCAGCGCACTCGGCCAACCGCTTCGTGCAGAAATCGAATTGACCGCGACACCGGAAGAACTCAATACGATGACCGCCACGATCGCACCGGCCTCGGCGTTCAAGGAGGCCAGCATTGCCTTCTCGCCGGTACTTGGCAGCGTCAACATGACGGTCGAGCGGCGCGGAAAGCGCTCGGTCGTCAGGCTCACCAGTGCGCAGCCGGTCAACGACCCGTTTCTCGATTTGCTGGTCGAACTGAGCTGGGCGTCTGGACGGCTACTGCGTGAATACACGTTCTTGCTCGATCCGCCGGGCATGCCGGCACCGGCTGCCTCGGCAGGGGTGACCAATGCGCCGGTCACCGCACCACGTGCAGCGGCGGCCCAGCCGATCGGCAATCCGCCGCGGGCGCAGTCGGTGGACCAATCGGCGAGCCAGTCGGCTGGCGGCACCACGTATCGTGTGCGCCGCGGCGATACGCTCAACAAGATCGCTGCGCAACACAAGCCGGCGGGCGTCAGCATGGATCAGATGCTGATCGCCTTGTACCGCGAGAACCGCGACGCCTTCATAGACGACAACATCAACCGGCTCAAGGCCGGCGTCATTCTGAATGTGCCCGGGGGGCAGCAAGCGGGCGATATTCCAGCCGGCGAAGCGCGCCAGCAGGTCGTCGCGCACGCCGCCGATTTTGCTGCCTATCGCCGCAACGTGGCGACGCGCGTTGCGCAGAGTGCACCGGAGACAACAGCCGACTCCGACCAACGCAGCGGTGGCCGGATCACGCCGCTGATCGCAGAACCGGAAAAGCCGGAAGCGGCCAGCAAGGATCAGGTGAGGATTTCCCGCACCGAGAGTTCAGACACGACGCCCGCGGCGGATTCCAATGGGTCGGCGGATCGCGAGGCCGCGGCGCAGCGCATGCAGGCGCTGGAAGAAGACCTCGTCGCGCGTGACAAGGCGCTGCAGGAGGCCAACGAAAGGTTGGCCATGCTGGAAAAGAACATCGCCGAGTTGCAGCAATTGGTCGAGATGAAGAACGCCAATCTCGCCACGTTGCAGCAACAGGCCGCGCCGCCCGCGCCGGCAGCACCCGAAAGCCCCGCGCCGGTCGCAGAGGCGCCAGCCGAACCGGCGCCGGCAGCCGAAGAACCGGCAGCAGACCAACAGCCGGCCGAGATGTCTGCGGCTGAGCCCGAGACTGCCGAAGCCGCGGCGCCCGCAGCGTCGGCGGCCGAGCAAGATGCGCTGGACAAGGAACTGAAAGACCTGATCGGCGCGCCCGAGGGCGAAACGGCGGCCGCGGAGGAACCAACGCAAGCGGCGGAGCCACCCATGGCAGAGGCGCCGCCCGAACCGGTGGCAGCGCCGACACCGCCCGAGCCTGCACCGGCGCCCGTTGCGCAAACTGCACCGGCCACGCCCGGGGCGGCGCCGAGCTTTCTCGACGAGTTGGCCAGCAATCCGAACGCCCTTTACGGCGGTGGTGCCGCGTTGGCGCTGCTGCTCGGTTACGGGCTGTACCGTAGCCGCAAGAGCCGCGAGGCGGCTCCGCACGAGGCGGCAATGGCTTCGGAAGCGCCGTCTGAGCAGAATTCGGTATTCGGCAGCACCGGTGGACAGAGCGTCGACACGGGCAGCAGCAGTTTGATTCAGACCGATTTCAGCCAGTCCGGGCTGTCAGCGATCGATGCCGATGAAGGCGTCGATCCGGTGGCCGAGGCGGATGTCTACATGGCCTACGGCCGTGACGCGCAGGCTGAGGAAATCCTCCTCGACGCGACAAAGGCCGATCCGTCGCGTACCGCGATTCACCTCAAACTGCTCGAGATCTACGCACAGCGCAAGAACCTGCAGCAATTCGAAACCACCGCGACCGAACTGTATTCGGTGAGCGGCGGAAAAGGCGAAGACTGGGAAAAGGCGGTCGAGATGGGGCGCAAGCTCGATCCCGATAATCCGCTCTTTCTCAAGAAGCCGGTGGCCGAAGATGTTCCGGCGAAGCCCGTCGGAGCAACCGCGGCTGATGCCAAGCCGCTCGCAGAAAAAGCGGCCGATGCCAAGCCGGCGGGAGAGTCGAAAGAGGGCTTTACTGCGCCGGGCAGTGCGGTTGCGGCAGCCACCGGCGCGGTGGCGGGTGGCATCGCCGCAGTCGCCGCGGGTGATGCAGCCGGCACGGGTGCCGCTGCCAAGGTGCAGACGCCGGCGAAGGCCGACACGCCGCCTGATGACAACGACGCCATGTTCAACGAGCCGCATGATTTTTCCGGCGCCGTGCCCGATGCCAACTCGCCTTCACCCTCGCAATTCAAGGATACCTGGGCCATTCCCGGCGAGCTGAGCGAATACACTGATTCGGATCTCGACACAGGTCCGGCGGCGGACGCGCCCAAGCCGGCGGCAGACGCGGGCGCACCGGAGGTCAACGCGGCCGACCTCGACTTTGATCTAGACGAAACCGACACCAAGAAAGTCGACGGTGCGAGCGAAGCGGCAAAGGCAGCGGCCGCGCAGGTCGACGCCGAAGGCTTTGATGCGACGGATTCCGCGCTCGAATTCGATCTCGATCTGTCCGACGCGCCCGGCGAATCCTTGGCGGAAACCCGTGTCGATTCGGTCAATGAAGATTCGCTGGCGGAAACGCAGGTCGAAGGTATCGAGGAGATAAATTTGTCGAACACCGATATCGGCGAGCGCAGCGGTATCGATTTCAAGGCGGTGCTGAGCGATTCGGCGCCGGGCGAGGCGGCGAAAGCGGATGCGGAAAAGTCGGGTGAAGATGTCGCCACGGTCG
>CBDULG010000246.1:0-4948 GCA_965367985.1 uncultured Rhodocyclaceae bacterium | reverse complement strand
AGCCAACGGTCTGCACGAGAAAGTCCCAGCCGAGCCACCACAAAGCCCGGAGAATGCCAAGCAGAAGAGTCTTGGGCGCTGCTAAAAGATCAGTCGAGTCGAACATGCCGTAATCTGACGCAAGTGCCGTTTGATATCGCCGTCGGAGGCCCCGCTTGGTCGTGCCATCGAGCGCCCTCAGCGTAGCCGCTGCACCATCGCCTTGGCCAGTGCCTTGGCTGCCGGCGGATGAAAGCGAAAGAACAGTTCCGGTTCCACCAGCTCCAGTTCCATGAGACGGTAGTCGCCTGCCGCGCCGCGCACGAAATCGACGCGCGCGTAGAGCGGCGGTGTGGGACAGGCACGCACGGCGGCCTCGGCGAAGGCGCGCTCGGCGGCGCTCGGGGTGTGCGGGTGCACGGTGCCGCCGTGGTCGTCCTGAACGCGGAAGTCGCCGGCCTTGGCGATCTTGCGCACGGCGTGCGTGGTGTGACCGTCGATCACCATGAGCGACAGTTCGCCCGTGTCGACGATCGACGGTTCGAAACGCTGCACGATCATCGCTTCGGCGGCCACGCAGTCGGCGAAGATCGACGCGTGCGCGGCCACTGTCGCGCGATCGACACGATAGGTGAGCCGCGCGGCGCCCGATACGACGGGCTTGAAGACGGCTTCGTGCCAGCCGTGCCGTGTCAGCACGGCGTCGAGCGTGGTGGCGTCGCCCTTTTCGACGAACGCGGTCGGCACGACCGCCACGCCCTTCGCGGCCAGCTCAGCGAGATAGTGTTTGTCGATATTCCAGCGCAACAGCGGTGCCGGGTTGAACAGCTGGGTGCGCGCGGATACGTGCGTCAGCCAGCGCGAGAATTCGGCGAAGCGATGGAAATAGTCCCAGGTGCTGCGAAACAGCGCGCAGCCGACCGTGCCCCAGTCGATCGTCGCGTCGGACCACGAATGCCGCGCGACCGTCAATCCGCTTGCGCGCAGCGCATCGGCAATCAGCGTCTCCTCGGTCCGAATGTTGCACTGATAGGCATCGCCGGCGTCGAGCATGACGTAGCGGTCTTCGGTGAGGATGACGACGTCGATGGCGGGCGTCATGACGCGTGATCGTAAGTGAAGCGCGAAAGATAGAAAAGCAAATCCGGCGGTTGATCTACCGGGCGTCGATGCATTCGATCGGCGACGGCGTCAATTTTCTTCCGTGACGTGATCTCGCAGCCGCTTAAAGAAATACGATTCCCGGCCGTCCTTTTCGAAGGCGGCACACCGATCGTGTGCCCATTGCAAATCGGAGCGAGGATCAGTGGAAGGCAGGAAACGCCTCTTCGAATTGTGTTCGGGCTGGAAACCGCAGTTGACCGCGTGCCGGTCCTCGGACGTTATCGCGGGCATTGACCATTTCGCCTTGGGCCGGCTTCACACGTTGAGTGAGAGCGCCGCACGCCTGAACGCACGGCCGGCGGGCCGCCGCACGGCGATGCCGCATCCGGCAACCGCGCTTGCAGCGGCCGCGGCCGCGTCGTTTTCGCGTCGTGTCGGGCGACCCGCCAGCCGAACGCGCGGGCGCGCCCAGCTGCGCCTTGCATGTTCATCGGCGCTGCTCGTACTTGTGCTCACCGCATGCGCTGCGAGCGGCGACGGCGAAAAGGCCGCAAGAGCACGTGTGTTCAATGTCGTCGTTGGCACCAATGCCACATGGACGGCCCCGCGGGTTCTCGTCACCGGTGCGGCGAAAGTGGGCGGCGATTCCGGACCGGCGGACCCGGCAAGCCTTGCCATCGCGCGCGCACGCGGCAGCCATCCGTCGACCCTTAACGCCGAAGCACTGTCGATGACGGTCAATGGCGGCGCGATGGACGTGAACTTCAATCCCGTATCAATCGCGGAAAGAGCCTTCGACCTGTCTGGGGCCGAAACGGACGGGTTGGAAGGGCTTGCGCACTCGATGATGAGCGCCGGGCACGAAGGGCAGGACTACGCGCGGTTTGGCTGGTGGCAGACCGCGAAGGGTGACGATCTCGTTGCGTCGAGTGTGGTGCCGGCGGTGACCGATCGCGCTCGCGCGACGCCCGGGGGCGCCGTGCTCACCCTGAATACGTCATCATCCATCGGCGTGACGGCCGGCGTCGAGGTCGAACGCGCGGGGGACTTCGGTGTGATCACGGGTGATATCGCAGTCAGCGCGAACGTCGCCAGTGCGTCGATCGACCGTGCAATCAATGGTGCGATCACCCCCGCCGGCGTTGATCAGCGTCCGCCAGAAGCTGGCGCTACTTTGCTTGAGTCGACTGCCCAAAGCGGCCTCCACGGCACCGTGGACCTCACCGGCCGCGCCAGTCGCCAGGCGGCTGAAAGCGATCCGTTCGCCGGCCGGTTCTCTGCAATGGGTGCGACACCGCGCGCAAGCGGATGGACTAACACCGGCGGCGACCGCACGGGGTCAATTGGCGCGAAACGCAAGGCGGCCTTGCCACTGTGAAAAGACCGGTGGTGTTCCTTGTCGCCACACTGGTCAGCATCAGCGCGCATGCGCAATCGGAGCTGAACGCCATCAAAGAGGCCGTTGCCGCAAAGCAATGGGCGCAAGCCGCTGCGCAAGTGGCGAGATTGCAGGGCGTGCCCGGCATCGACCGAACCGAACTGCGCTTCCGTGAAGGCATGAAGGAGATATCGAGAAATCAGTTCGACGCCGCCGCAAAAATATTCCGGCGCATCCTCGATGAACAGCCGGAATTGCTTCGCGTCAGGCTCGAACTTGCACGTGCGCTCTATCTGGCCGGCAAGGACGAGGCCGCGCGTAGTGAATTCAGGAGAGTACTCGCGGCGGATCTTCCAGAGCCCGTGGCCGACAACGTTCGCACTTTTCTCGACCGTATCCGTGCGCGACGCGCGCAGCGAGTCGACGTCTCCCTCGGCTACGTCGCCGACACCGATGCCGCCGTCGGCACGCGCCGCGACTTGGCGACGATCAACGGCTTGTCGTACCAGCTGAGCGACGATTCGCAACGCCCTTCCGGATCGGGTGTGGACATTCGCGCGCGCGGCCGCTACCGCCTCTCGCTCACCGAAAGGACGCAGCTGACAGCGTGGTCCGAATTCTCGCGCAAGGATTTCACCGACGACCGGCTCGACGACACGACGATCAAGGTCGGAGGCGGCACGGTCTGGTCCTTGCACCGCAGCGAAGTCCGCGTCTCCCCGTTCTACACGCACCGCATCTACGCGAACACGGCGCACCTGAAACAACACGGCGTTCGCTTCGAGGCGCTGAAAAAGATCGCCACGCGGTGGCTGATCGAGGGCACATCGGAATGGTCGTATCAGCGACTCGTCAAGAGAGCGGGTCGCAACGGTCCCCTGTGCCGGGTCGCTGCGCGCGCGCGTGCCGCCGTGACGAAGAACGCGAGCGCGTACGGAGAAATGTCGTACCTGCGCGAACAGGGTGCATCCGCATTTTACGACTCGGGCACCTGGGGCGCCGTCGTTGGCGCCTCCCGCGATTCGGCCTCGGGCGTTGATGCGTCGGCTGAACTCGGCGTTCGGCGTCAGCGCTTTTACCAATGGCAGCCGGTATTTGGTCAGGCGCGTGCCGATCGCAAGATGGAAGCAAAGCTGCAGATGATCAATCGTCGCTGGAAGCTGTTCGGTACGGTACCCGCGATCGCCGTTTCCCATATTCGAGTTCATTCGACCATCGACGCGTATTCAAGCGCTAGCACACTCGTCAAATTTGTCAGCGAAAAGCGATTCTGAGTCAGGCTGCATGGTGCGCACGCAAACGCGCATCGCCCTCGGTCCGCGTCAGGTAGGTGGCGTCTGCCGCGAACTGACGGCCGCCTGCTCGAAGCGACGCCCCTCGCTCACCGTCGCGGTCACCACGTAGCGCAACGGGCCGCCGGCGCGCAGCGCGTCGAACGGGTAGCAGGTGATCAGCGTGAGGCGGGGTTCGCCGGGATGCGCGGCAAGCACGCGGGTGGCCGTCTTTTCGACCACTTCGTGTCCGCTGACGCGATACACCTGCACGCGGCCGCTGGGGATTTCGACTTCGATCTCGTCGCCGTTTTTCAGCCATTGGAGGAAGGCGAAATGGGTGTCGCGGTGGGCGCCGATGACGCTGTTGCCGGGCATGCCGGGCTGCGCGGTGCCGAAAAGGTGGCCCGGGCCGAATGCGATGCTGCGGCCATTGGCGCCGGCGAGCACAAAGCGTTCGATACCTTGGCGCGGCGCGCGCAGCCGGGCGACCGGCCAGGTGTCGGCCCACGGCCACGGCTTGACCTGGGTTTCGCCGGCCAGGGTGCGTTCCCAGGCCTGGCTGATCAGCACCTGTGCCAGCCACGCCTTGGCGTGGATGTAGCCCGCGTGGCCGATCTGCGACAGGCCGATGAGGCCAACGACCAGTGCCAGCGCGGCAATCCAGCGTCGCGCGCGCGGGCGCGCTTGCGCTGCGCGGCTGTGCGCGTAGGGGGAGCGGTGGTCGGGCACCGGCCAGGCGCATTCGACGCCTAAAAACGGGCTGTATGCATCTTTATAGCGCAATCGGGTTTTCATGATTCAAGCCTCCTGACGGGGAGAAACGAAGCGCGCAAAGCGGGTATTGAGCACGCCGGCAAGGAGCAGCAGGAGCAGGCCGACGAGGGCGTGCCAGCGCGCGTCGGTTGCGCCCTGCGGCAGTTCGCCATAGACGCCCTCGGGTGACATGCCGGCGGGGAAGTGGCTGGGTACGGCGCCGGTTTTCAGTTGTGCCTCTACGCTGCGCGCTGGCGTCTTGTCGACCGCAACGAAGCTCGTGAATCGGCTGAGCAACTGATGTTCGAGCGCCAGCGCGAGCACCGGCGCGCGGATCGCCTCTTCGCTGGCACCTTCGGCGAGCGTGTCGACGAGGTCGTCGATCTTGCGCCGCGCCCACAGCGTGCCGACGCCGACGCCGGGATTGGCGTCATCCAGCGCCAGCGTGCTCGTCCAGCGA
>CBDULG010000245.1:0-4948 GCA_965367985.1 uncultured Rhodocyclaceae bacterium | reverse complement strand
CGGAATCATGCCAGGCGCACACTTCGGGCTACCGAGGCATCTCGACCGACGAAGTCCGGGCGCTGCGCGGCGCGATTTGCTGACGACATCGGCCGCGCACGCATCCAACGACAAAAGGCGCCACTCTGTTGGCGTGCGCGTGGCCATGCCGGGGCGGGGATTCAGTCCCGGCATCACGGCGGCTCCATGAAGCGGTCGCTCGCTGAAGCCCTCGTTTCATTGGCACCTCGACGCGAGCAGAAAGCGTGGAAATCGTAGATTCCATGTTCAAACGCCAGTGATTCCGGCTTGCAGCCTGCATTCGCGCGGCACCTATGGGTGCACATCCGCGCGCGGGTTCTGGATTCTGGCCTGCGCCAGAATGACGTGCGTTTCGTGTTGCCTCGCAAAGTTGTGGCGCCCCGCGGCGTCGTGCCGGCGAAGGCCGGTACGTGTGCCGCGCATCGTAGCTCGGATGCGGGCTGCAAGCCGGAATCCGCGAGGCTTGGTGGAACGAGTGGCCGGTCCCGGATTCCGCTTCGCTGCATCCGGGCTACCGACTACCGACAAACGGGATGTTGCGAAACTGCAGGTTGGTTCCGTCCGGCATTGGCGCTGCGGCCGGACGAATCCGGCCTTACGGCATCGGCTTGTCGCCGTCGTCCCGCAGCGGCGCACTCGCCTCCGCCCGATTGCCTTCGTCGAGCTGCCGAATCGCCTGTTCTCCCTGCTTCGCAAGCGTGGCGAGGCGGTCGATTTGGGCGTCGAGTTTTGGCAGGGCGTCCTGGCGGTAGTTCGACAGGTCGTCGATGGCGCCGATGACGTCGGCGAAGGCTTTTTCGAGGCGGTCCATGTCGAGGGTGGCGGAGGCGGCGCGGGTCTGGATTTCCACGCCCTGCGTGCGCAGCGCCTGAGCGGTGCCGGCAATCATCGACGAAGTGGCTTCGTTGAGCGCGGCGACGCGGTCGAGCACGAGGCGCTGGTTGGCGAGGCCGAGGGCGACGGTGACGGCGACGTTGAGCGCGGAGACGGTGACGTTGATGGCGCGGTCGACGCCGCGCACCAGTTCGCGGTTGTTGCGGATCACGACTTCCAGTGCGAGTACGCCTTGCTGGCTGACCGCGACTTGCTGCTGAAGGTCGACGATGCGCTGGCGCAGCGGGAACAGCAATTCTTCCTGGACAAAGGCGCGGCGCGTGGCTTCGAGGCCGGGCGCGGCGGCCTGTTTGGCGAGGCGGCGGTCGATCATGCGGCCGAGGTCGACCTGGCGCTGGAGCTGAACGAGGATGTCGCGCAGCGCCTGCTGGTCGTCGGCAAGGGTGAGGTTGTCGCGGCGCAGCATGTCGGCGCCGGTTTCGAGGTCGCGGATGATGCCGTCGAGCGCGTCCTGCGCTTTTTCGTATTTGTGAAAATAGCGCTGCAGCGGCTTGCCGACGCCGGGGATGCAGGCCAGCGCGCGCGCCAAGCCCTCGCCACTCAGGCGGTGCTTGGCCGGGTCGAGATCCTGCATTTTGCCGCGCAGCGCGAGCAGCGCCTTGGCCACCGGCCCACCTTCGTCGCCCTGGTGCGCGAGCTTGCGGATCGGTGCCTCCAACATTTCGCTGCGCCACGCCGCCTGGCGCTGCAACTCGACGCCCATCGCGTCGACCGCTTCGCGCTGGCGCTGGAATTCGGCTTCTTCGACGGCAAGCGCGTCGCGCACGAAGGCGTCGGCCATCGCCGCCAGTTCAGCATCTTCGGGCGGCTCGTCGGGCGCTGGCGGCGTGATCTCGCGCGCGATCTGTTCGATCGGCGGCAGCGACAGCGTGGAGGGCGTGCTTTTGGATTTCGGTTCGTCAGTCATTCGCGGTTTCTATTGGAGGCAACAGGTTTTGCGGCGATCAGGTCTTGCGGCCGTACAGGCCCGCGCGTTCGGCGAAGCGGCGCAGTTCCTGCAGCACTTGCTCGGTGTTGGTACCCGCTTGCGGGCGGCCGGTTTCGATGCGCGATACGGCGACGACGACATCGTCGAGCGCGGTCAGCGCCGCTTCGTTGCCGGCGCCGAGTTCGGCCAGTTTGCGTTCGGTCTCGTCGGCCAGCGCGAGCCGGCGGATGAGGGCGTCGCGTTCCGCAGCGTCGATGACGGCACCTTCGCGGCGCAAGCGGCCGCGCACGAACTCGACGTCTATGCCGGCGCTGCCGCGTGCGACCGACACCATCGCGCCGAGCGTGTCGATGGCACCGCCGCAGGCCTCGGCGACCAGCGTGCTGGCGCGCTCGTAAGTGACTTCGCGTTCGTCGAACTTTTCGCCGAGCACCTCGATCGCTCGGCTGTAGCGCGTGTAGAAACGGTCGGCCTGCACGGCGAGATCGGGCCGCTGCAATTCGACGAGTTGCTTCTTGGCGTCCCACAGACCGCGCACCACCGCGTCGGCACCGAAGGGCGCGCGCTGCGGATCGAGCGTGGTGAGGTGGCGTTCACTGCGCTCGCCGGCTTCGCGGGCGCGTTCGCGCTCACGCGCGGCGGCGCGCTGGCGCTCCGCGCGGCCGGCACGCCAACGTCTCCAGCGGCGCTCGAGGAAGAGCTCGACGGGCACTGCGACCAATCCGGCCAGCCAGCCGCCAAGGCTCGCGCCGAATCCGCCCCACAGCGAAGTCATGAACAGCAGGGTGCCGAGGAAGGGCGCGGCGACGCCGTAGCGCAGGAAGACCTGCAGCCGATTCGCCACTTCGGCCGGCACGGCGAGCCGGGGATCGAACATGCCGAGCATGAACCACGGCATGCACGAAACCCAGAGGCCGTAGGCCAGTCCCTGCAGAAAATCGAGCATCGATGCGGTTTCCGGTAGTGAAGGTCAGACGCGGGTGGCGCGGCTTCAATAATAAGCCACTGAATTTGCGCGTACAGAACGTATAAGCGGGGCGATTACGCAAATATCAAGGCCAGATGGATTGTGGCGGGTTGCGATGTGCTTGCTCCGGTGGCGTGCTCTCCGCGCGTGTCGGCACCCGGTTTGTGCGGAATGCCGCCAAATTCAGGCTTTCGCTGTGATGACGAAGTCCCAAGCAGGCCATTACCTTGTCGGCGAGTCGGGCGGGAACGCGACGCGCCTTCCGCCACATGGGGTATCCGAATGATCGCATCCTGCCAAAGGCGGCGCGCTTTGCCGCCCTGAGATACTTATTACCCTATGCTTCAATCAGACGCGGCGTGCACCGCGCTGGCATCTTTTGACCGGCAGATGATTGAAAGGTGCAATGTGCTTCGGTCGCTCCATTCGCTGGGGCTGCGGTCCGAGGCAATGCGGCGCTTGTCAAAGATACATACGCTGCCGTAGGTTACAGCTTTCCCCTTTTCTGGAAGCGCACGCGATGACCGAAGAGAAGCGAACCCTCGTCCATACCTGTCAAATTCCGGTGCGTTGGGGTGACATGGATGCCTACGCGCATGTCAACAACACCGTCTATTTCCGTTTTTGCGAGCAGGCACGCGTCGAGTGGCTCGAGAAAGATGGTTACGCGGTGAGCGTCGATGCAGGTACGGGCCCGGTGATCATCAACGCGGCGTGTACCTTTCTGGTCCCGATCGACTACCCGGCCACCGTAAAAATCAGCATGTTCGTTGGCGCACCGGGACGCAGCAGCGTAATGACCTGGTATGAAATGCGTATCGAAGGTGACGAGCGCGTTGTGGCCGAAGGCTCGGCCAAAGTGGTATGGATGGACCATTCGACCGGCCGCTCGGTGCCTCTGCCGGAGGCGCTTCGCGCCACCCTGAACGCACACTGAACAACGACAAGGAGACACCGCATGACGAACACGACGAACGCTGACCGGCCGCTGTGGGCGCCGAGCGCCGAGCGCATCGCCTCGGCCAATATGACCGCCTTCCGCGAAGCGGCCAATACGCGCTGGCAACTGGCGATGGGCGATTACGACACCTTGCATGCGTGGTCGGTCGAGGCGCCGGAGCAATTCTGGCGCTCGATGTGGGAGTTCGGGAAGGTGGTGGGTGAATCCGGCGATGTGGTGCTCGAGAACGGCGACCGTATGCCCGGTGCGCGCTGGTTTCCGAATGCGCGCTTGAGCTTCGCGCAGAACCTGCTGCGCCGCCGCGATGACGGCGACGCGCTGGTTTTCTGGGGCGAAGACAAGGTGCAACAGCGTTTTTCGTGGGGAGAGCTATACCGCGAGGTGGCGCATTTCGCGGCGGCGCTGCGCGAACTCGGCGTGGCACCCGGCGACCGCGTCGCGGCCTACATGCCCAACATGCCGCAGACCATCATCACGATGCTCGCTGCGAGCAGCATCGGCGCCATCTTCACCTCGGCTTCGCCCGACTTCGGCGTGCAGGGCGTGCTCGACCGCTTTGGCCAGACCGAGCCCAAGGTGCTGGTCACCGTCGACGGCTATTACTACAACGGCAAGCATGTCGATTGCCGCGACAAGGTGGCGGAAGTCGCCGCGGCGCTGCCGTCGCTCAAACGGGTCGTGCTGGTGCCCTACGTGGATGCGCATCCGCGCACCGACGGCATCGTGCATGCGCGCACCTGGGGTGATTTCGTGCAGCCTTTCCGGCACGAAACGGAAATCGATTTTGCTCAGTTGCCCTTCGATCATCCGCTCTATGTGATGTATTCGTCGGGCACCACGGGCGTGCCCAAATGCATCGTGCATTGCGCGGGCGGCGCGCTGCTGCAGCACCTGAAGGAACACCTGCTGCACACCGATGTGCGCGAGAACGATCGGGTGTTCTACTTCACCACCTGCGGCTGGATGATGTGGAACTGGCTGGCCGGCGGCCTGGCGACGGGCGCCACCTTGCTACTCTATGACGGCTCACCCTTCATCGCCGACGGCGACATCCTGTTTGACTACGCCGACGCCGAGCACATGACGCACTTCGGCACCTCGGCCAAGTTCATCGACCAGCTTGCCAAGATCGGCCGGCGGCCGAAGGATTCGCACCGGCTTGATTCGGTGCGCGCCA
>CBDULG010000244.1:0-4953 GCA_965367985.1 uncultured Rhodocyclaceae bacterium | reverse complement strand
GAATCGACGTGCCGCGCGTCAGCCATGTCATCAACTACGACATCCCCAACGACACCGAAGCCTATGTGCACCGCATCGGCCGCACGGGGCGTGCTGGCCGCGAAGGCAACGCCATTCTCTTCGTCACACCGCGCGAACAACGCATGCTGCGCAGCATCGAGCGCGCCACCCGCCAGCCGATCGAGCCGCTCAGGATTCCGTCGCGCAGCGACGTCGAGGAGCGCCGCATCACGCAATTCAAGCAGCAGGTGCTCGACGTGATCAACAGCGAGGAGCTGCACTTTTTCAACGAGATCGTCGGCCAGATTCGCGACGAACACGAACTCAAGGCACACACCATTGCCGGCGCACTGGCCTTCATCGCGCAACGGGACCGCCCCTTGCAACTGCCGGTAAAAGACTGGCCGGACATCCCGTCGGCGCGCCACGACGCCAAGGCGCCACGCGACGACAGGCCGCGACGTGACAACCGCGATGAAATCCTCACTCGCCGCCGCGCCTTTGCCAACGGTGCGCTGCAGCCCTACCGCATCGAAGTGGGCCGCGAGCACGGCGTCAGCCCGAAAGAAATCGTCGGCGCGATCGCCAACGAAGGCGGCCTCGAGGGCAAGCAGATCGGCCAGATCCATCTCTTCGATGATCACAGCATCGTCGAACTGCCCGCCGATCTTCCCGCGGCGGTGCTCGGCACGCTGCAGCGCACCCGCGTGTGTCAGCAGCCGCTGAAGATTCGCGCCGCCACCGCAGCCGAGGGCGCGCACGCCGAGAAACGCCCGGGCCGCCCGGCGCCCAAGAAACCGTTCAAACGCGCGGACTTCAAGGCCAAAGACAAGGTCAAGAAACCGAAACGCAAACCGGCAGCGTAGCGCCATCGCGCGCACACCGCTGACAGGTGGTAGCGCGCGCCAAGACGGCGACTTTGGGACGCGTGTCGGCGGCGGCTGAACGTCAGCGCATCACGGGCGCCAATTTGGCTTTCGGCTTGCTGCGCCAGAGGATGAACAGCCCCGAGGCAAGGATCAAGCCGCATCCAATCAGCATTGACAGGCTTAATTTCTCGTCAAACAGAAGCACGCCAAAGGCAATACCGAACAGCAGCCGTGTGTATCTGAGTGGCGTCACGACTGAAACCTCGCCGGTTCGCATTGCTTTCATCAGGCTGAAATAGGCCGCGACACCCGACAGCACGGCGCCCAGCAGATAAAGCGAGGCTTCGATGGCGGGCCACGCAAACGGTGCCGCCTCCCAAAACGAATACAACACGCCAGCAGCGAACACCGACAGAAATCCGTACAAGCCCAGAATCGATGTGCTGAGCGAGCGCGGCGCGGCACGGCTGGCAAGATCGCGGCCGGCGAAACCGAGCATGCCGACAACGGCCAGCAACGAGAGCATGGAAAAACTCTCGGTTCCCGGACGAATGATGACAACGACGCCGGCCAGGCCAACGAAAATCGCCGCCCATCTTCGCCAGCCCACGCTCTCGTGAAAGAACAGCGCAGCGCCCGCGACGACGAAAATCGGCGTCGCCTGGAGGATCACCGTCGCGGATGACAACGAGGTCAGCGAAATTGCAAGGACGTAGAACAAGCGGCCGAGAATCTCGAAGCACACGCGAAGGCGCATTGGACGGGAAACCACATCGGGCGTGAACAGGCGCTCTCGCTTCAGGCTCGCCATGCACGCAAACACGGCCGCCCCGCCCAAGCCGAACAGGATCAGAATTTGCGCGACAGGCAGCGTCGTCGAGGCGGCTTTGACAAATACGTCTTCGACGGAAAACGCCGCCATCGCAGCGACCATCCATAAACTACCCATCAGGTTGGACCGCCGATCGGTTTCGATGTGTGCAGTCACGCGATTTCCGGTTGTGTTTCTAAGCTGGGCACCCGGGACCGATGCAAGCCGATATTTTCTACCCTGGCCGGCGGCTCCCTGATCCAATGCGATCAGTACATGCTGAAACGGCAGGTCACCCGCGGGTCGGCGCGAGTAGAAACGAAATCGCCCAGCGCGTTCATCACGGGGCGGCCTCAAATTTCATGGGTGATTTCTCGAACGACGTGTTCAGCCGTCCGTCAAGAAATTGCCGCGCTCCGCACCTTTCTCCAAGGCGGACGTCATTTCCTCGGCTTCGTCCTTGAGCCCGACGCCCGACAACTTGCGCCGCCGCGCCTCGCGCATGAGGTAAAAGAGCTTATGGGCGGCCAAAGTGTAGCTCAAGCCTTCCTTGCGGATATTGGAAATGCAGTTGCGGTCGGCATCGGTGCAGCCCAGGCGCGGGTGATAGGTGAAATAGATCCCGAGGCTGTCGGGCGTACTCAAGCCCGGACGTTCGCCGACGAGCACCGCCACCATGGCGGCGCGCAGGGTGGCGGCGATCTCATCGCCGATCGCAACGCGCCCTTGTTCGACCAGCGCGACGGGCGCAATCGACCAGCCTTCCTGCTGCAGCTTAGGGGTGATGGTGTCGAGAAACGCCACCGCGTGATGATTGATTGCAAGCGCCGAGAGGCCGTCGGCGATGACGAAAACCACATCGAAGCCTGGCGAGCGGTCGGCGAACAAATCCTCCAGATGCGACAGGGAATGCGCGTCGAGCTTGCGCCCCAGGTCGGGCCGCTGGAGATAAAGCGTGCGGTCGCGCGCGGCACTGTGCAACCGGATGGGCCGATAACCGTGGGCGGTGAGTTCTTGCTCGACGGTTTCGATATCCAGGGGTAAATGCACCGCATCGCGCGCCTGGGCGTGCGCGAGCTGGAATTCCAGTTGAGGCGCGGTGGGCAGGCTGATCCCGGCCCGACCCAGGGCGATGCGGGCGCCGGTAAAGCGGCGCAGCATTCGCCAGGGATTGTCGATGACCGGCGGGGAATATTTTTCTGTCATGACGCGGCTTCCGGCGGCAGATGCGCCAGGGCGCGGCCGAAGGGTTCGGGCAGGCTCGCCTTCAAGCCTGGACGCTCGCCGGCGTCGAAGATATTCATCTTTTGTAACCAGGCTTCGAATTCGGGCGCCGGTCGCAAGCCCAGCACGCGGCGCACATACAAGGCGTCGTGAAACGATGTGGTCTGATAGTTGAGCATGATGTCGTCCGAGCCCGGAACGCCCATGATAAATGTGCATTCGGCCGCGCCCAGCAGCGTCAACAGGATATCCATATCATTCTGGTCCGCCTCGGCATGGTTGGTGTAGCAGATATCGCAGCCCATCGGGATACCCAGCAACTTGCCGCAGAAATGATCCTCCAGTCCGGCGCGGATGATCTGTTTTCCGTCGAACAGATATTCCGGGCCGATGAAACCGACGACGGTATTGACCAGCAGCGGCCGGAACTTGCGCGCCACCGCGTAGGCGCGCGCCTCGCATGTCTGCTGATCCACATCAAAGTGGGCATTGGCGGACAGCGCGCTGCCCTGGCCGGTCTCGAAATACATGACGTTGTCGCCGAGCGTGCCGCGCCCCTGCTCCAGCGCTGCCTGGCGGGCTTCCGCGAGGAGGTTCAGGTTGATGCCAAATCCGGCGTTGGCGGCCTCGGTGCCGGCAATGGACTGAAACACCAGGTCCACCGGCGCGCCGCGGTTGATCGCCTCGATTTGGGTGGTGACATGGGTCAGCACGCATGACTGGGTCGGAATCTGATACTTGCCGATGATGGCGTCCAGCATATGCATCAGCGTGGTGACGGCGCTGATGCTGTCAGTGGCCGGGTTGATGCCGATGACCGCATCGCCGCTACCGTAGAGCAAGCCGTCCAGGATGCTGGCGGCGATCCCTGTCGGGTTGTCGGTGGGGTGGTTCGGCTGCAGCCGGGTCGACATCCGCCCCGCGAGACCGATGGTGTTGCGAAATCGCGTGACGACCCGGCACTTGCGCGCGACCAGGATGAGATCCTGAATCCGCATCAGCTTGGATACGGCCGCCGCCATCTCCGGGGTCAAGCCCGCGGCGAGTTTGCTCAAGGCCTGTTCGCTCGCCTGTTCGGACAGCAGCCAGTTGCGAAAATCGCCGACGGTGAGGTGGCTGACCGGCGCAAACGCCTCGGCGTCATGTTCATCGATGATGAGCCGCGTTACTTCGTCGGTTTCATAGGGAATCAAGGCTTCGTTCAGAAAGGTCTTGAGCGGCAGCTCCGCCAAGGCCATCTGCGCCGCCACGCGCTCTTCATCATTTGCCGCGGCCACGCCGGCCAGGTGATCGCCCGAACGGGCGGGGCTGGCCTTGGCCATGAGTTGTTTCAGGGAGTCGAAGTTGTGGATCGTGTTTGCCACGGTATGCGAATAGATTGCCATTGTGGCTTACCTCGTGTGTAGGCGCCCCTCGCGGGTGCACACTGATCGTCGACTGGCGCAATGCTCCGAATTTGATCCTGACGCGGCAAATCGGCTGCCCACGCCTCACCCCAACTCGCCCTGAGCACGACGCCCACCCGGGCGGCGAAGGCGCTGGTCATGTGCAGCGCTGCGGCCGCAGACTTGCGGGGGGGTGCGTCGGCTCGAAGGCATTCTGGTCACGCAACGCAAAGACCCCCTCGAAGGTGTCAGTCGAGGCTGCCCAGAAACGCCTTTACGACATCGATTACTTCTTGCGGTTTTTCCTTATGCGGCAGGTGACCGCAGTCGCTGACGAGATACATGGCGCCGTGCCCACCCACGTTTCCGGAGATGAATTCGGGAAATGCGGAAGAACCATATTCATCGTTTTCGCCGTGGATCGCCAGGACCGGGCAGCGCACGCCGCCGATGGACGGCCGTAGGCTCCAGTGGGCGAAGTCGGCGGACAACCAGATATCGGTCCACGCATGCAACACCCATTTCGCCTTCGATCCATGCCACTTTTCCAGGCGCTCGATCTGCCCGGGCTGCTCGAACTTTCGCTTGGCATCTTCGACGCCCTTGACCGTAAGCTCTTCAACGAACGCCTGGGTCGACATGGTGACGACTGCCTCACAATCGG
>CBDULG010000243.1:0-4979 GCA_965367985.1 uncultured Rhodocyclaceae bacterium | reverse complement strand
CTTACTCAAACGGGCCAACGGGGGCGCTCCGCCCCCGCTTGATCCACTGACTTTTTCAGGAACGCTCATGTTTGACACAAAAGTACAGATTTCCGATTTCGACCCCGAGGTCTGGGTTGCCATTCAGGCCGAAGCCAAGCGCCAGGAAGACCACATCGAGCTCATCGCCTCGGAAAATTACGCCAGCCCGGCGGTGATGCAGGCGCAGGGTTCGGTACTGACCAACAAGTACGCCGAGGGCTATCCGCGCAAGCGCTACTACGGCGGTTGCGAGCATGTCGATGTGGTCGAGCAACTTGCCATCGACCGCGTCAAGCAGCTGTTCGGCGCCGACTGGGCCAACGTGCAGCCGCACTCCGGCTCACAGGCCAACG
The DNA here is from genome assembly GCA_965367985.1 of uncultured Rhodocyclaceae bacterium. Taxonomy (GTDB): domain Bacteria; phylum Pseudomonadota; class Gammaproteobacteria; order Burkholderiales; family Rhodocyclaceae; genus Nitrogeniibacter. The sequence goes on along the minus strand of CBDULG010000243.1, from coordinate 4,605 downwards.
CGGCGGTGTATCTCGCGCTGATCAAGCCGGGCGACACCATTCTGGGCATGAGCCTCGCGCACGGCGGTCACCTGACGCACGGCTCCAAAGTGAACTTCTCGGGCAAGATCTTCAATGCCGTGCAATACGGCGTGACCGACGCCGGCGTGATCGACTATGACGCGCTCGAAGCGCAGGCCGTCGAGTGCAAGCCGAAGATGATCGTGGCCGGTTTTTCGGCGTATTCGCGTCACCTCGATTTTCCGCGCTTTCGCGAAATCGCCGACAAGGTCGGCGCGCTGCTGTTCGTCGATATGGCGCATGTGGCTGGTTTGATCGCCGCCGGCCTGTATCCCAATCCGCTGCCTTATGCCGACGTCGTCACCAGCACCACGCACAAGACGCTGCGCGGCCCGCGCGGCGGCATTATCGTCGGCCGTGCCAATGCCGAGATCGAAAAGAAGATTGCGTCGATGGTGTTTCCCGGTACGCAAGGTGGCCCGCTGATGCACGTCATTGCCGCCAAGGCGGTGGCCTTCAAGGAGGCGCTCGATCCGGCGTTCACTGCCTACCAGAAGCAGGTCATTGTGAACGCCAAAGCGATGGCCGCGGTGTTTGTCGAGCGCGGCTACAACATCGTCTCCGGCGGCACCGACGATCACCTCTTTCTGGTCGATCTGATCAAGAAGGGCATGACCGGCAAGGCGGCCGACGCAGCGCTCGGCGCGGCGCACATCACGGTCAACATGAATACCGTGCCCAACGATCCGCAATCCGCCTTCGTGACCAGCGGTGTGCGCATCGGCACGCCGGCGATCACCACGCGCGGCTTCGGCGAGTCCGACGCTGCGACGCTGGCCGGCTGGATCTGCGACATTCTCGACGACATCGAAAATCCGGCGGTGATCGACGCGGTGCGCGCCAAGGTGACTGAAATCTGTCATCGCCATCCGGTGTACGGGCGCTAATCGGAGAAACCTGCCATGGCCATCAGCGTATTTGACCTTTTCAAGATCGGCATCGGACCTTCGTCCTCGCACACCGTGGGGCCGATGCGCGCCGCACTGTTGTTTGTCACCGGCCTGAAGGAGTCGGGGCTGCTGGCCAAGGTGACGCGCGTCAAGTCCGAACTGTATGGCTCGCTCGGCGCCACGGGCAAGGGGCATGGCAGCGACAAGGCGGTGCTGTTGGGGCTGGAAGGTGAAGCGCCGGATCAGGTCGATGTCGAACAGATCGAAGGCAAGCTTGCGCGCATTCGTGGCGAGCATCGCCTGCTGCTGGCCGGCGAGCACGCGCTCAAGTTCAACGAGCGTGAAGACCTTATCATGCATCGCCGCCAGTCCCTGCCGTATCACCCAAACGGCATGCGCATCACCGCCTTCGATGGGGCCGGCGAAGTGCTGCGCGAGAAAGTGTACTACTCGGTTGGCGGCGGCTTCGTGGTCGACGAGGCGGCTGCCGGCGCCGACCGCATCGTCGCCGATACCACCAAGCTGACGCATCCCTTCAAGAGCGCGGCGCAGTTGCTCGCGCACTGCACCGAAAAAAACCTGCCGATCAGCCAGATCATGCTCGAAAACGAGCGGGCCTGGCAGACCGACGAGGAGACGCGCGCCGGCCTGCTCAAAATTTGGGACGTGATGCAAAAGTGCGTGCGCCGCGGCTGCCACGAGGAAGGCATCATGCCCGGCGGCCTGCATGTCAAGCGACGCGCGGCCGGGCTGTATCGCAATCTGTCGAGCCAACCCGAAGCGGGAATGCGCGATCCGCTCACCGTCATGGACTGGGTCAATCTGTATGCGCTGGCGGTGAACGAGGAGAACGCGGTGGGTGGCCGCGTGGTGACCGCGCCGACCAATGGCGCGGCCGGCATCGTGCCCGCGGTGCTGCATTACTACGATCGCTTTTCGCCAAAATCGTCGGAGGAGGGCGTGATCCGCTTTTTGCTCACCGCCGCTGCGATCGGCATTCTCTACAAGGAAAACGCCTCGATCTCCGGCGCCGAAGTCGGCTGTCAGGGTGAAGTCGGCGTGGCCTGTTCGATGGCTGCCGGCGCACTTACTGAAGTGCTCGGTGGCACGCCGCAGCAGGTGGAGAACGCGGCCGAAATCGGCATGGAGCACAACCTCGGCCTGACCTGCGACCCGATCGGCGGACTGGTGCAGGTGCCCTGCATTGAACGCAATGCCATGGGTTCGATCAAGGCGATCAATGCGGCGCGCATGGCCTTGCGCGGCGACGGCACGCACTTCGTGTCGCTCGACAAGGTGATCCGCACGATGCGCCAGACCGGTGCCGACATGAAGACGAAATACAAGGAGACGGCGCGCGGCGGGCTCGCCGTCAACATCATCGAGTGCTGATGGCACCGCCACCAACAAACAAGGAACGACCATGAGCGACATACAGAACGACGAACCGATGTTGCACACACCGCTGTACGACCTGCATGTTTCGCTGGGCGCGAAAATGGTGCCCTTCGCCGGCTATGCAATGCCGGTGCAATACCCGACCGGGATAATCAAGGAGCACACCTGGACACGCACCCAGGCGGGCCTGTTCGACGTCTCGCACATGGGTCAGGTCCGCCTTACCGGACCCGATGCCGCGGCGGCACTGGAATCGCTGGTGCCGGTCGATATCGTCGATCTGCCCGCCGGCACGCAGCGCTACGCCTTGTTTACCAACGAGCGCGGCGGGGTGATGGACGACCTGATGGTCGCCAACATGGGCGACAGCCTGTTCGTTGTCGTCAATGCGGCGTGCAAGGCGCAGGACATTGCCCATATGAAGACGCACCTGTCCGACCGCTGTGACGTCGAGGTTCTGGACGATCGCGCCTTGCTGGCTTTGCAGGGTCCGGCGGCCGGCGCAGTGATGGCACGGCTGGCGCCGGAGACGGCCAACATGGTGTTCATGGAAACGGCCTCGGTGACGCTCGTCGGCGTCGATTGCTATGTCAGCCGCTCTGGCTACACGGGGGAAGACGGCTTCGAAATCTCGGTGCCCGCGAAGAGCGCCGAAGCGTTGGCGCGCGAATTGCTGAGCCATGAGGAAGTCGAGCCGATCGGATTGGGAGCACGAGATTCATTGCGCCTCGAGGCCGGGCTTTGTTTGTATGGACACGATCTTGACGAGAACACCTCGCCGGTCGAGAGCAGCCTGCTGTGGGCGCTGTCCAAACCGCGCCGCGCCGACGGCGCGCGTCCCGGCGGCTATCCGGGGGCCGACGTGATTTTCGGGCATATCGTGAATGGCGTGTCACGCAAGCGGGTCGGTCTCCTGCCGACCTCGCGTGTGCCGGTGCGCGAGGGCGCGGAACTGGTCGACGCTGAGGGCCGCACGGTCGGTGTCGTCACCAGTGGTGGATTTGGCCCCACGCTGGGTGCGCCGGTGGCAATGGGCTATGTCGAAACCGCGCTGGCAAAACCGGGCACGGAATTGTCCGCCATGGTGCGCGGCAAACCGGTACCGCTCGAAGTGGCCAAGACACCGTTCGTGCCGCAGCGCTATTACCGCGGTTGATGCTCGCCGGGGCGGCCGGCCACCCCGGCGCGAGTTGAAAAGCCAAGGGACGTAGACCGATTCGTCACCCCGGCGCAGGCCGGGGTCCAGGCTGCTGGTTTTTCCGTATTTCTGCGAATGCTGGAGCAACCTTCAAGGGATTGTCCCGTACATCTCCAATACCGATAGCCGACGAAAACCGAGTTATTTCACCGGGAGCCGCCATGTCACAACCGGACACCACGCCCAACCCCGCACCCGAATTCATCCTTGCCCTGGCCTGCAACAGCGCGAAAGGGCAGGTGGCCGCTGTCTCGGGTTTTCTCGACGAGCGCGGCGGTTACATTAAGGAATTCGCGGTTTTCGACGACGAAATCGAGGGCCGCTTCTACGTGCGCTGCGTGTTTCGTGGCGAAGCGGGGCAGACGCCACCAATTGCCACGCTGCGCGAAGCCTTCACGCCGATTGCGACGCGCTTCGACATGACATGGACGCTGACCGATGCCGACGCGCGGCCGCGTGTGCTGCTCATGGTCTCGCGCTTCGATCACTGCCTCAACGATCTGCTTTACCGCTGGCGCATGGGCGAGTTGCGCATGGATATTCCCGCGGTGGTCTCGAATCACCCCGATCTGGCGCCGCTGGCCGAAGCTGCTGGCGTGCCGTTTCATCATCTGCCGGTGAGCGCCGCGAACCGCGCGGAGCAGGAAGCGCAGTTGCTCCAACTGATCGACAGCACGGGCACCGACCTGGTCGTGCTGGCGCGCTACATGCAGATTCTCTCGCCCGCGCTGTGCGACGCGCTCGCCGGCCGCGCGATCAATATTCATCACTCGTTCCTGCCGGGTTTCAAGGGCGCCAAGCCCTATCACCAGGCGCACACGCGTGGCGTAAAGTTGATTGGCGCCACCGCGCATTACGTAACTACGGATCTGGACGAAGGGCCGATTATCGAGCAGGTCGTCGAGCGCGTGAACCACGCGCATCGGCCCAACGATCTGCTCGCCGTCGGGCGCGACATGGAAGCGCTCGCGCTGGCGCGGGCGGTGCGCTATCACGTCGAACGGCGGGTGTTCCTCAACGGTGACAAGACTGTCGTACTGAGCTGAGCGGCCGGTGGCA
>CBDULG010000242.1:0-5056 GCA_965367985.1 uncultured Rhodocyclaceae bacterium | reverse complement strand
CCGATCAGGCCATAGCGGTTGCCGTCGCCGAACTTGACGGAAACGTTGTCGAACTGGGGCTTGGCCCCTAATTGCATGGTGATGTTGTTGGCGATTAGCACGGCGGAATCCTGAAAGCTGAAAAAAACAAAACGCCGGCATGGCGGCCGGCGCACGAAACCCGAGATTTTATCAGAGACTCAAGGACATGAGGCGCCTCGGCGGCATACTATCCGGCACTTCCCCGGCATCGCGTCAGCGCGCGGATGTGGTGCCGATTCGGTGGTGTGGCGGGCGCAGCGGAAAACCGGGCGGCCCGCGCGACCTCACTGGCTGGCCGGTGTGGTCGCCGTTGCCGGCGCGTCGCCCTGAGCATCGCCCGGCGCGCCAGCCGGTGCGCCCGGGGGCGGCGCGATCATGCCCGATTTGCGCAAGCGCTCTTCCATCGCCTGAATGCGCTTGGCGCGTGCGATGCGGTTGGCACGCGCTTCGAGCTTGCGCGCCTCCATCACCGCCGCGGTGCGCGCCTGGCGTGCGTCGTCGAGGCAGGCATTGACGAAAAATTTGTCGTAGCAGGTCGCGCTGGTCGCCGTGAAACGCTGCTCGGCCGCCGCGCGCAGCGCCTCGGCACGTGCACGCAGCGCGCCGCTGTCTTCCTCTTGCGCGAGTACCGCGGAGGCGGCCAGCAAGGTGGCAACAAAGATCAGGCAGTGGCTTGGGCGAAGCGGCATGAGAGGCGAGAGCGGCAATCTTGGGAGCCCGTACAATAGCGGTTTTTCTCAGCTTCTGCCCACGTGATCCAGTTTCGTCAATTGCGCCTCGCGCGTGCCGCCAAAGTGCTCGTCGATGGCGCGACTTTGCAGATCCACCCGGGCTGGAAGATTGCCCTCACCGGGGCGAATGGCTCCGGCAAATCCAGCCTGTTCGCGCTGCTGCGCGGCCGGCTTGCGCCCGACCGTGGCGATTGCGACCTGCCAGCGGGCTGGGTGATCGCCCATGTCGCGCAGGAGACGCCCGCGCTGCCGCGCGCTGCGCTCGACTTCGTGCTCGATGGCGACGGCGAATTGCGCCGAATCGAAACTGAACTGGCTGTCGCTGAAAGCGCCCACGCCGGCGAGCGCATTGGCGAACTGCATGGCCGCCTGCAGGAGATCGACGGCTACAGTGCACCGGCGCGTGCCGCCGCCTTGCTCGACGGGCTCGGGTTTTCGCCCGCCGACATTACGCGGCCGGTGGCCGATTTCTCCGGCGGCTGGCGCATGCGGCTCAACCTCGCGCAGGCGCTGATGTGCCGATCGGATCTGTTGCTGCTCGACGAGCCCACCAATCACCTCGATCTGGACACGGTGATCTGGCTCGAACAGTGGCTGCGCGACTACCGCGGTACCTTGCTGTTGATCTCGCACGATCGCGTGTTCATCGACGCCGTGGTCGACCACGTGGCGCATATCGAACAGCAGCGCCTCACCCTGTACACCGGCGGATACAGCGCCTTTGAACGCCAGCGCGGCGAGCGCCTCGCGCAGCAGCAGGCCGGTTTTGAAAAGCAGCAGCGCGAGCGCGCCCACTTGCATGCGTTTGTCGATCGTTTCCGCGCCAAGGCGACCAAGGCGCGCCAGGCGCAGAGCCGCATCAAGGCGCTCGAACGCATGGAGCTGGTGAGCGCCGCCCATGTCGACACGCCCTTCACCTTCGGCTTTCGTCCCGCGCCGCCGGCACCCGATCCGCTGATCACGCTCGACGAGGCCGCCGTCGGTTACGACGCCACGCCGGTATTGCGCGATGTCGCGCTCACGCTGCGCCCCGGCGAGCGCATCGGCTTGTTGGGGCGCAACGGCGCCGGCAAATCGACCTTGATCAAATTGCTCGCCGGCCAGCTCGCGCTGCTTGGCGGGCGGCGCAGCGACGGCAAGGGCCTCGCGGTGGGTTACTTCGCCCAGCATCAGCTCGAAACGCTGCGACCCGACGAAAGCCCGCTGCAGCATATGGCGCGGCTCGATCCGGCGGCACGCGAGCAGGATCTGCGCAACTATCTTGGTGGTTTCGATTTTCGCGGCGAGAAGGACGGCATCGCCACCGGCGCGAGCGTCAACAGCGCCTGCGGGCCGTTCTCGGGCGGGGAAAAATCGCGCCTCGCGCTTGCCCTGCTGATCTGGCAGCAGCCCAACCTGCTGCTGCTCGACGAGCCCACCAACCATCTCGATCTGGAGATGCGTCATGCGCTCACCCTGGCCTTGCAGGATTTCGACGGCGGCATGGTGCTGGTGTCGCACGATCGCGCGCTGCTTGCCGCCACCTGCGACCGCTTTGTGTTGATCGATGGCGGCCGCGTGCAGCCCTTCGATGGCGATCTCGACGATTATCGCGACTGGCTCGCCGCACAACGCAGCGCCGCGCTGGCCGCGGCGGCCTGTCCGGATCGCAGTGCCGACAAGGCGGCGCGCAAGGCCGACCGTGCGCAGAGCGCCGCCGAGCGCCAGGCACGGCTCGCCGCGCGCCGCCCGCTGGTCAAGGAGGTCGAGGCGCTGGAGAAAAAACTGGCCGCCTGGCAGGGTGAGAAATCCCGCCTCGACAGCCGCCTCGCCGACCCCGCGCTGTATGCCCCCGGCAACGACAGTGCGCTGTTGCAGGAACTCCTCAAACGCCAGGCGCAACTGGCCGCCGAAATCGATGCTGCGGAGCACCGCTGGCTCGAAGCGCACGAGGCGCTCGAAGCACTCGACGCCGAAGCCTGAACCCTGCTGCGGCGCAGCTTGTTCGGGCGGACTGCGAGCACCACAATAGGGAATGAAAACGCCTGCGCTGCCCGCTATACCGCTCGATCTCGCCGCACTCACCGCGGCACGCTCGCGCATCGCCGACGCCATCATCCACACCGCGCAGTGGCAGAACGATCCGGTGTCCGAGCTGGTCGGCTGTCCGGTGCAGTTCAAGCTGGAAAACCTGCAGCGCACCGGTTCGTTCAAGTTGCGCGGCGCCACCCATAAAATTCATCGCTTGCTCGCCGAGCACGCGCGGCCGCAAGGCGTCGTCGCGGCGAGCGCGGGCAATCACGCGCAGGGCGTGGCGCGTGCCGCGCAGATTGCCGGGCTGCCGGCCACCGTGGTGATGCCGCGCAACGCACCGCTGACCAAGTTGCAGGCCTGCCAGCAGCTCGGCGCGCGGGTGATCGAGCACGGTGACACGGTGGAGGAAGCCGCCGAGGCGGCACGCCGCCTGTCCGCCGAGCAGGATCTTGCGTTTCTGCACCCCTACGACGACTGGGACGTGATTGCCGGGCAGGGCAGTTGCGGGCTGGAAATGCTCGAAGACGCGCCCGACATGACGGTTGCGGTGGTGCCGGTTGGCGGTGGCGGACTTATTTCCGGCGTAGCGCTGGCGCTCAAGCTGCAACGGCCGGACATCCGCATCATCGGCGTGCAGACCGAAACGGTGGCGCCATTCCGCAACTTCCTCACCGACGGTTCGATCGAAAAGGTGCCTGCCGGAGCGCACACCATTGCCGACGGCATCAAGGTCAAGGCGCCCGGCGAACTCACCCGCCGGGTGATCGCCGCGCATGTCGACGAGATTGTCACCGTCGATGACAACGCGATTGCCGAGGCGATTGTCACGCTGCTCGAACGCACCCGAACGATTGGCGAGGGCGCCGGCGTGGTCGGGCTGGCGGCGCTGCTGCAGAACAAGGTGGCGGTGAGCGGGGAGGATCGCGTGGTATGCGTGATCTCGGGCGGAAACGTCGACATGACGCTGGTCGGCCGCGCGATCGACTACGGCCTGACCTCCAGCGGCCGCCTGATGAGCGTATCGGTGATGGTTTCCGACGCCCCCGGTACGCTGCTCAGCATCATCCGCACGGTTGCCGAGCTGGGCATGAACATTCGCCATGTCGAGCATCGCCGCGGCGAGCTGCATGTGCCGGTCAGCATGACCGAGGTCATCCTGCAAATGGAAACGCGGGACTTCGAACATCAGCGGGAACTGCTCACCCACTTTGCCGAGCAGGGCTTGCGCGTGCGCAATCTGCTCGGGGCTTAAGGCCGGCCGCGCTTACTTCGCCGGCGTGTCGAGCGGCAGGTCCACCTCGGCACCACCCGTACCATGCACCAGATCGTGGGCGCGAATCCGCACCGTCGCGACGCCCTGCGGAACGCTGACTCCGCTGAGCGAACGCGTAAATGGCTGTTCGTTTTCATGCGGATGCAGCAACACGCGGGTGCCCAGCACGGTGCCGTCGGGGGCGAGCACTTCCCAGCGGTCCGCGTAGTGATCCCATCCCGAGTCCGCATGGCGAACGGTGACCGAAAAATCGCATACGCGCTCGAGCGTGCAGCGCGCCTTGGCATCGACTACATCGGCTTTACCAGCCAGCGCGGCGGGCGGTGCGAGCAGCACGGCGAGCAGGAGGCTGAGCAGGACTGGGATCGGCGCGCGCAAAAAATTCTCCGGTCAGGCGGGCGCGGTCTGCCTGTCGCGCGCAAAATGCGCGGCAAAGCCGGCCGGCACGGTTGTCATCTTCTTCGTATCGTAGTCGACAAATACGATGCCCGTTTTCCCGCGCGCGACTTCCCGCCCTGTGTCCCGTTCGCACATTTGCCACAGCAGATCGCAGCCGTACTTGTTGAAATCACGCGCCGCCATGCGCACCGTCATCACTTCGCCGTGGTGTGCCTCCGACACATACTGCAGCGCCGCGTCGGCCACCATGATGCCGGCGCCCTCGACATCCAGCTCGCGATAGCCGAACGACTTGAAAAAGCGCGCACGCGCTTCTGATACCAGCGTCAGCAGCAATGCGTTGTCCAGATGGTTGCCATAGTTGATATGGCTTATATGGATCTCGATATCAGTGCAGAAATCAAAGGTCTCGGGCGGGTCGATACGAATGCGGGCCATAGTTTTGTAATTGAAAACAAACAATAAATTATTGGGGAGACGAATTTCTACCGATTCTCGCCGATTGCTTGCTGCATTGCAACATCGGTTTGCACCGGCAATGGCGGATGTTTAAGGTAACGGCTTTGCATAACGAGACCTGTGTGGCGAAGAAATCCCCACCGCTGCGCTCGATCTGGGA
>CBDULG010000241.1:0-5056 GCA_965367985.1 uncultured Rhodocyclaceae bacterium | reverse complement strand
GTTCGCGCCGCTGCGAGCGTTCCATGCTCGATAAGGTCGTCCATAGTGTTGCAATCACAGCGAATCGACCCTCTGCTGCCGCGCCCGCCAATCAGCGCAAAAGGCGCCATGCCGGCGTGTCCGGGCGGCCAGGGGGTGGAATCACGCGTTACAGCAGGCTGATATTCTCGCACCGAGTGTGAACGAATGTTGCATTGCAACGCCCGTGCCTCGGCGATTGCAGCGCGGCCGACGGGTGTGCCGATGGCGCATGCTAAAATCCGCCGGCAAACACGTCTATCAATGGATACGTCATGCAAGTTGTCGTTCTCGCAGCCGGCCAGGGTAAGCGCATGCGCTCGGTGCTGCCCAAAGTCCTTCAACCACTGGCGGGCAAACCGATGCTTGGCCATGTACTCGACACCGCGCGCAAGCTGGGTAGCGAGAAGATATGTGTCGTATTCGGTCACGGCGGCATTGCGGTGCGCGATGCGCTCGATGCGCCCGACCTGGCGTGGGCCGAACAGACGCCGCAACTGGGCACGGGCCATGCAGTGCAACAGGCGCTGCCACATCTGACCGATGGCGAAGTGGCACTGGTTCTGTATGGCGATGTGCCACTGATCGGCGAAGCGACGCTGCGGCGACTGCTCGACGCAGCTGGCGCGCAACGCCTCGCGCTGCTTACCGTGGCGCTCGACGACCCGGCCGGCTACGGGCGAATCGTGCGCGACACCGAAGGGCGCATCACACGCATCGTCGAACACAAGGATGCCACTGACGCCGAGCTCGCGCTTTGTGAAGTCAATACCGGTATTCTGGTGGCGCCGGTGGCGCGCCTGCGCGACTGGCTCGGCCGCCTGCGCAACGACAACGCCCAGGGCGAATACTATTTGACCGACGTCATCAGCATGGCGGTTGAAGACGATGTGGAAGTCGTCGCGGCACAACCCGATTCCGTGGCCGAGACGCTCGGCGTCAACGATAAGGCGCAACTCGCCGACCTCGAGCGCTGCTACCAGCGCATGCAGGCCTCGGCGCTGCTCGAAGCGGGCGTGACGCTGATTGATCCTGCGCGCATCGACGTTCGCGGAACGCTTGCCTGCGGGCATGACGTGCAGATCGATATCAACTGCATTTTCGAAGGCGCGGTCGAACTGGGTGACGGCGTACAGGTCGGCGCCAACTGCGTTGTGCGCAATGCGCGGATCGCCGCGGGCACCCGGCTGCTGCCGTTTTCGCATATCGAAGACACGGAAATGGGCGCGCGCTGCGTGATCGGCCCCTACGCGCGCACGCGGCCCGGCACGCAACTGGCCGGCGATGTGCATTTGGGCAACTTCGTCGAAGTCAAAAACAGCCGCATCGCTGCCGGCTCCAAGGCCAACCATCTGGCCTATGTGGGTGACGCCGATATCGGCGAGCGGGTCAATGTGGGCGCCGGCACCATCACCTGCAACTACGACGGCGCCAACAAATACCGCACTGTCATCGAGGATGACGTGTTCATCGGTTCCGATACCCAGCTCGTCGCCCCCGTGCGGGTCGGGAAAGGCGCCACACTGGGCGCGGGCACGACGCTCACCAAGGACGCGCCCGAAGGTCAGCTCACCGTCTCGCGTGCCCGGCAGATCAGCCTCGCCGGGTGGACTCGCCCGGTCAAGAAAGCCAAGTAATTCGTTTGCCGCGTCCGCGGTAGTCAGGAGAAAACTCATGTGTGGCATCGTTACCGCCATTTCGACGCAGAACATTGTGCCGGTCCTCCTCGAGGGGCTGCACAAGCTTGAATATCGCGGCTACGACTCTGCCGGCCTCGCCGTGCTCCAGGCGGGCGAACTGACGCGCCTGCGATCAGCCGGGCGAGTCGCCGAGCTGTCCGCGATGGCTGATGCCCGCGAACTCAACGCACGCGTGGGTATCGCCCACACGCGCTGGGCGACGCACGGCGAACCGTCGGAGCGCAATGCGCATCCACATGTGTCCGAAGGTCTGGCCGTGGTGCACAACGGCATCATCGAAAATTTTGCGCCGCTGCGTGCGGCCCTGACCGGCAAGGGCTACGATTTCACCTCCGACACCGATACCGAGGTCATTGCGCACCTCGTCCAGGACAAGCTCGCCACCGGAAGTGACCTGTTCGACGCGGTCCGTCTGGCCAGCAACGAACTCGAAGGTGCCTACGCGATTGGCGTGGTGAGTCAGGCCAGCCCGGAGGTCGCGATCGTCGCCCGGCGAGGCTCTCCGTTGTTGCTCGGCGTCGGCGAGCATGGCATGTACGCCGCTTCCGATACCTCGGCGCTGCTGCAGGTGACGCGCAATATCGTGTACCTCGAAGACGGCGATGTGGCCGAGCTCAAGTTGGACAGCTTCCGCATCGTTCGCCCTAATGGCGAAGCGGTCGAGCGCGAAGTCACCGTCTCCGCGCTGTCCGCCGACGCGATCGAGCTGGGCAGCTACCGGCATTACATGCAAAAGGAGATTTTCGAGCAACCGCAGGCGCTCGCCTACACGCTCGAAATGATCGCCGGTGGCAACGTCATCTCGCCGCAAGTGTTCGGCGTGAACGCGGCTGACGCGCTCGCTGCCACTAAGCGCGTCCTTATTCTCGCCTGCGGCACCAGCTTCCACGCCGGCTTGGTGGCGCGGTACTGGCTCGAATCGGTCGCCGGTATTCCGTGCTCCGTAGAAATCGCCAGCGAATATCGCTATCGCGTCTCGGTGCCGGATCCCGACACGCTGGTGGTGGTGATTTCCCAATCGGGAGAGACCGCCGACACGCTCGCCGCGCTCAAGCATGCCAAGTCGCTCGGCATGACCAATACGCTGGCCATCTGCAATGTTCCCGAGTCGGCCATCATTCGCGAAACAGCGCTGCGCTTCATCACGCGCGCAGGCCCGGAAATCGGCGTCGCCTCTACCAAGGCCTTCACCACGCAATTGGCTGCGCTTGCATTGCTCACGCTCGCGCTCGCGAAATGCAACGAGCGCCTCTCGCACGAAGACGAGACCCGCTACTTGAACGCGCTGCGCCATCTGCCGGTCGCCGTCGGCAAGGTGCTTGAACTCGAGCCGCAGATTGAAAAATGGGCACAGCGTTTTGCCACCAAGCAGCACGCACTGTTTCTCGGTCGTGGCCGGCATTGGCCGATCGCCATGGAAGGTGCGCTCAAGCTCAAGGAAATTTCGTACATCCACGCGGAAAGCTACGCCGCCGGCGAACTCAAGCACGGCCCCCTCGCACTGGTCGACAAGGAAATGCCGGTGATCGCGATCGCGCCCGCCGACGAACTCATCGAAAAGCTCAAAAGCAATCTTCAGGAAGTGCGTGCACGCGGCGGAGAGTTGTATGTTTTCGCCGACGCGGGCAGCGAAATTCCCGAATCCGACGGCGTCCACATCATGCACATGCCCGAACACTACGGCATGCTGTCGCCCGTTCTGCATGTCGTCGCGTTGCAACTGCTGTCATATCATGCGGCGCTGGTCAAAGGCACCGATGTCGACAAGCCGCGAAATTTGGCGAAAAGCGTGACAGTGGAGTGACACTTCCGTTACCGGCTTTGTCATACCGGATCCGTTTGAGGTGCGGCTCAAGAATGGACATAGCTTTGATAGCTTCCGGCCTGGCTTTCGCGAAGTTCAGCCGAGGTTGCCTCCTGCGAATCCTTGAGCATTTGACGACGGTGCCTTATTCGGAACGCAAAGGCTGAGCGTGTCGCGAGCCCGTGCTCGACATCATGGCGATGAGCATTGCGGCCAAGACGAGACTGCCCGCAACAACGAACACTGCCGTCAGACCGGACGAAGCAGCATGTGGGGCGAGCGCGTTGAAGTCGAAGGTGTCTGCACCGAGGGCGAACACCGCGCCCATGAAAGAAGCGCCGGTGATGAGGCCGAGGTTGCGCGACAGATTGAGCAAAGCAGACACGAGGCCGGGTTGGTCCGCACTGCTGCGCGTCATCACTGCGGTGTTGTTGGCCGCTTGGAACAGAGCGTATCCGGACGTGATGACCGCGAGGGACGCGACGTAGCCGACGACAGCGAATCCGGAAGACAGCACGGGTAACATAAAAGCCCCCACGGTCATCGCACCGAGACCCGCGACAATCATCCGTTGCGAACCCAGGCGATCGACAAGGTGGCCGGCCGGAACCCCGGAAAGCGCCGCAACGAGGGGGCCGGATGACATCACCAATCCAACCCGGGCCGCGTCCAGACTCAAGGCACTGGCAAGGTAAAAGGGCCCCACGACGAGCGTCGCCATCACTACCGTCGTACCCAAAGCGCTCATCGCAAACCCTGCGCTGAGTGCGTTCTGTCGGAACAGTCCCGGCCGGATCAACGGCGCTTGCGCCCGCGATTCTATCCATGCGAACAGGGCGGCACCGCCTATGGCTGCCAACAACAATGCGCCGTTGATGAAGCCGAAGCGGCCCTTCCCGATGGTCATCGCCAGTGCGTAGGCGGCGAGCGAGAGCGCAAGCACCACCACGCCCGACGTGTCGAATGGGGGGCGGTCGGCGCTGGCCACCTGACGGTTTGACGGCAGGCTGCGCTGCACCAGAAGAAGCGTCATCAACCCAAGCGGAAGCTTGACGAGGAAAATGGCCTCCCATCCAGCGTGGGCAATCAAGATCCCACCCAGGGTCGGGCCCAGAGCGGTCCCGATGGCAGACATGGTGCCCAACAGTCCCATCGCACGGCCGGTGCGTTCCTTGGGCAATGTCTCGCCCACCAGTGCCATGGTGAGCGCCATCATGATGGCGGCCCCAAAACCCTGTAATGCGCGCGCGGCGATCAGCAGCCACAGGCTTGGCGCCACACTGCACAGGAAAGAGGCGACGGAGAACACGGCGATGCCCGCCAACAGCAGCCGGCGCCGACCGATGACATCGCCCAGGCGGCCGACACCGACAATGGTCGTCGTAATGGCGAGAAGGTACGCCAGCACGACCCACTGAACGGCCTGGAAGGATGCATTGAAAGACTGCGCCAAGGTCGGCAGCGCAACGTTGGCGATGCTGGTGCCCAACGCGGACAGCAACATCGAAAGCGACAAACTGACCAGAATCCACCG
>CBDULG010000240.1:0-5068 GCA_965367985.1 uncultured Rhodocyclaceae bacterium | reverse complement strand
CGGGCGCGCCTCGAGGCGGTCGAAAGACTGCTCGCCGAAACCACACCGCAGCTATGAAGCGCCTGTCACGCCTCGCCCTTGTCGTCCTGGTCTTGGTTGCCGCGGGCGCCGCCGGATACTGGACCAATCGGCACGCCGGCTACGTCACGCCGCGCATTGCGGCGAGCGGCGCGACGAGTTCGCAAACCGGAACGGTAGCGCCCGAAACCGGCGAGCGCCTGCTCGCCCTGACGTTGCCCGACGCGCAAGGCGCGCCGGTCGCGCTCGCCGACTGGCGGGGCGACGTCATCGTGGTGAATTTCTGGGCCACCTGGTGCCCGCCGTGCAAGCGCGAGATCCCCGACTTCATCGAGGTATATGAGCAGCACCGCGCGCAAGGGGTGCGCTTCGTCGGTCTGAGCATCGATACGCCAGAGAACGTTGCAGCCTTCGCCGAACAGATCGGCGTGACCTACCCGTTGTTGATCGGCACCGCCGATACCCTGCAGCTCGCTTCGGCACTGGGCAATCCGGCACAAGGCTTGCCGTTCACAGTGATTCTCGATCGCCGCGGCATGATTCGCCACATCACGCTCGGCACCATGAGCAAAGACGATCTGGCAGAAAAGATCGGTGCGCTGGCGTCGTGAGGAGGGTCAGAACATGCTAGACATCATGTCGCGATTTGCGGCAAACTTGCCGGCATGACGCCGAAAAAAAGCACGAAAAAGGCTGAAAGTCCGCCCGCCGACAACGGCCTCGTTCTCGTCCTGCATGGCCCCAATCTCAACCTGCTCGGGATGCGCGAACCGGAAGTCTACGGCCGCACCACGCTGGCGGACATCCACGCTGAAATGAACGAGCGTGCGCGCGGTGCCAGCGTGAGGCTCGAGTCGTTTCAGAGCAATCATGAAGGCGAACTGGTCGACCGCATACAGGCCGCGGCGAGTGAGCGCGTCGATTTCATCATCATCAATCCCGCGGCATATACCCACACCAGTGTCGCCATGCGCGACGCACTGGCGGCCGTCGCCATTCCGTTCGTGGAAGTTCATCTGTCCAACATCCATGCGCGCGAAGCGTTTCGCCACCATTCGTATTTTTCCGATCAGGCGGTCGGCGTGATTTGCGGGCTCGGCGCAGAAGGCTATCTGGCAGCGCTCGAATTCACCCTCTCGCGGCTGACCGAAACTTAAGTGCGTCCGGCATCGTACCGGCGCTCACTGGAGAACTCTATGGATCTGCGCAAGCTGAAGAAGCTCATCGACCTGGTTCAGGAATCGGGTATTTCCGAACTCGAGGTTACCGAGGGCGAAGAAAAGGTTCGCATCGCTAAAATGCCACCCCCCGCGCCGATCGGCGCGGCTGCACCCATTCCGGTTGCCGCCGCGGCCGCGCCCGCCGTGCCGGTTGCCCCCGAAGCGCCGAAGGATGATTTTCCGGAAGGCCATGTCGTGCACTCGCCGATGGTCGGCACCTTCTATCGCGCCACCTCGCCAGCCGAGAGCCCGTTTGTCGAAGTGGGCGACAGCATCTCCAGCGGCGACCCGCTGTGCATCATCGAAGCGATGAAGCTGATGAACGAGATCGACGCCGACGTCACCGGCACGGTGAAGGCCATCCTCGTCGATAACGGCCAGCCGGTCGAATACGGCCAGCCGCTGTTCGTGATCGCTTAAGCCGTGAGGCAATTCCATCCAACCTCAACCCACGGGATCTGACGGCATGTTCGACAAGATACTCATCGCCAACCGCGGCGAAATCGCCCTTCGCGTATTACGCGCCTGCCGGGAATTGGGCGTCCGCACTGTCGCCGTGCATTCCGAAGCCGACACCGAAGCGAAGTACGTCAAATTGGCGGACGAATCGGTGTGCATTGGCCCGGCAAGTTCGACCCACAGCTACCTCAATGTGCCATCGATCATTTCCGCCGCCGAAGTCACCGACGCCGAGGCCATTCACCCCGGCTACGGCTTTCTGTCGGAAAACGCCGATTTCGCCGAACGCGTCGAACAGTCCGGCTTCGCCTTCATCGGCCCGCGGGCCGAGACGATTCGCCTGATGGGCGACAAGGTCAGTGCCAAGGCGGCAATGAATGAAGCGCGGGTGCCCTGTGTTCCCGGCTCGGAGGGCGCGCTGCCCGACGATCCGAAGGAAGTGATCCGTATCGCCCGCGAGGTCGGCTACCCCATCATCGTCAAGGCGGCGGGCGGCGGCGGCGGGCGCGGCATGCGCGTCGTGCATACGGAGGCGGCGCTGATCAATGCCGTGACGACAACCAAGGCCGAGGCGCAAGCGGCGTTCGGCAATCCGGTCCTGTACATGGAGAAGTACCTCGAGAATCCCCGTCACGTGGAGATTCAGATCCTTGCTGACGAATACGGCAACGCCGTGCACTTGGGCGAACGCGACTGCTCGATGCAGCGGCGTCACCAAAAGGTGATCGAGGAAGCGCCGGCGCCGGGCATCGATCGCAAACACATCGCCAAGATCGGCGAGCGATGCGCCGAAGCCTGCCGAAAGATCAGCTACCGTGGCGCCGGCACCTTCGAGTTCCTCTTTGAGAACAATGAGTTCTACTTCATCGAGATGAATACCCGGGTGCAGGTCGAGCACCCGGTCACCGAGCTGATTACCGGCGTCGATATCGTGAAGGCGCAGATCCGCATCGCCGCTGGCGAAAAATTATGGTTCAACCAGAAACAGGTGAGTTTCTCGGGCCACGCTGTCGAATGTCGCCTGAACGCCGAAGACCCGTTCAAGTTCACCCCCAGTCCGGGCCGCATCACCAACTGGCACATGGCGGGCGGCCCCGGCATTCGCGTCGACTCGCAT
Organism: uncultured Rhodocyclaceae bacterium; assembly: GCA_965367985.1. Taxonomy (GTDB): domain Bacteria; phylum Pseudomonadota; class Gammaproteobacteria; order Burkholderiales; family Rhodocyclaceae; genus Nitrogeniibacter. Next base: position 2,254 of record CBDULG010000240.1, on the reverse strand, counting down.
TCCTACAACGGCTATATGGTGCCGCCGCATTACGATTCGATGATCGGCAAGCTGATCGCCTATGGCGACACCCGTGACCAGGCCATCCGGCGAATGCAGATCGCATTGTCGGAAACCGTCATCGAAGGCATCAAGACCAATCTGCCGCTGCACCAGGAACTCATGCGCGATGCCGGCTTCATCAAGGGCGGCACCAGCATCCATTACCTCGAACGCCGCCTCGAGGAGCGCAAAGAGTCCAGCGATCGCTGATTTCGATGTGGATTTCCGTCACCCTGCGCGCTGACGCGGCGCGCGCGGAAGCACTCTCCGACGCGCTCATGGAAGCGGGCGCGCTTTCGGTCAGTCTGGAAGACGACGACGCCGGCACTGCAGCCGAACGACCCCAGTTCGGCGAACCCGGGATGGCGGAGGCACCGCTGTGGGATCGCAGCCGCGTCATCGCCCTGTTCGATGCCGACGCCGATCTGGGAGACGCACTTGCTCGAGCGATCACGGCCGCCGGCCTGCAGCAGGTGCCCGAATTCACTACCGCGCAGGTCGCCGACCAGAATTGGGTGCAACTCACCCAGTCGCAGTTCGATCCCATACGAATTACTGACCGGTTGTGGATCGTGCCCTCTTGGCACACCGCGCCCGACGCCAGCGCCATCAACATCGCGCTCGATCCCGGCATGGCCTTTGGTACCGGATCGCACGCCACCACGCAGCTGTGTCTGGAATGGCTGGAGCAGACCGTCACACCCGGCTGCTCGGTGATTGACTATGGCTGCGGCTCGGGCATTCTCGCCATCGCCGCCGCGCGGCTCGGCGCCGCACACGTCGCCGCTGTCGACATCGATGACAAGGCCGTTGAGGCAGCGCGCGACAACGCGCAAAGAAACGCGGTCGATATCGTTCTGAGCCTGTCGACCGAAGGCACCGACCGGCAGTACGATCTCGTCGTGGCAAACATTCTCACCAACCCGTTGTGCGTGCTCGCGCCCGCGCTCAGTGCGCTGGTCGCGCCCGGTGGCCAACTTGCGCTGTCGGGCGTGCTCGATTCGCAAAGCGCACAGGTGATCGACGCCTACGCGCCCTGGATCGACCTGCGCGCCGGGCGAACGCTGGACGGATGGGTGCGGCTGGAAGGCCGCGCGGCGGTCTGATGCGTACCCGCTGCCCGGCATGCCAGACGGTATTTCGCGTCAGTACCGCGCAATTGCACGCGCGTGAGGGCAAGGTACGCTGCGGAAACTGCCACCACGTCTTCAACGCGCTCGACACGCTCGACACCGACCGGGATGGTGCCCTTCCCGAGCCACCGCCAGCGACCGGCCGCAGCCCCTTGTTCATCCTCGAAGAACGCCCCGCGCGCGACCGCGGCGACACCGCGTCCGCCGATGACGCGCAAATCGACTCTGCAGCCAGCGCACCCGACGACCGCGCCGACAGCGAAGCGCCGGCCGATGTGGCGCCCGACGGCGAGCCCGCAGGCGCACCGGCGGAAGCACCGGAAGCCAAGCGCCACGGGCTGCATGACGCGATGTTCGGCGATGGCATAATCCCGACCGCGCTCTTCATGAAGCGCGCGTCGGCACCCGAGCCGAAATCCGCAGCCGAGCGGAAATCCTTGCCCACACCCATGGCCGCGCCGCTACTAAAGGCATCGTCGTCGGAGGCGTTCGCGCTTGCCGAGGATGATAAAAAACCCGAAATCGAAAGACCTGCGCCCCGCAAGTCGCGCTTTGCGCCCACCTCCGAAACCGACCCCGGCGGCCCGGGTGACACCGGGGTCGGTGGCAAAACCGCAGCCCCTACCGCATCCGCGTCCGACGCGTCGCACGAAATTGAGTTAGCGAACGCGCCGTCGGCCACATCGACGCGAACCGATGCCGAGTCGCCGGAATTGGTGCAAGACGCTGTAACCGACAACGACGCCGCGCTCATGGGCAAAACTCGCCGCGCGCCGGAAGGCGCGACGCACCTCGACACGCCGACGGAAACGACCGCCAATGCACCCGCGCCGGAGCCTTCGCCCGAGCCTGCGGACGATGCGGACGTCCCGACGCGCGACAAGGACGCGCCGCAATCCATCGACGACAACACGGCAATGGCGACGGCGCCGGATTTCCCTCCAGCCGACACGCCGGCGCTCGCCGCCCTCGACGATCTGCCTGGCGAACGTCCGGCCAACGCGCTGCGTCTGAGCCTTATCGCGGGTGTGTTGATCGCGGTACTCGCCGCACAGACGGCATTGATCTACCGCAAGGCC
>CBDULG010000239.1:0-5100 GCA_965367985.1 uncultured Rhodocyclaceae bacterium | reverse complement strand
TCCTGCGCCAGCCCTGGCGCTGGCCGGAAGTGTGGCGCATGAACCGCGAACAGATCCGCAATCCGCATCTGATCTATCCCGGCCAGATCATCGTGCTCGATCGCAGCGGCCCCTACCTGTCGCTCGGCCGCCGCATCGGCAGCGACAAGCTGACTCCGCAGATCTACACCGAAACCCCTGAGCAAGCCATCCCGAGCATTCCGCAAAATGAGATCGCGCCCTTCCTCACGCAACCGCTGGTGGTCGACGAAAAACGCCTCGCCGAATCGGCAACGATCATCGCCACGCAAGAAAACCGCCTGTTCACCGGACAGGGCGATACGGTCTTTGCCAAGGACGTGTTCGATGATATTGACGTCTGGCACATTTACCGCCCGGCGAAGCCGATTGTCGACCCCTTGACGCAGGAATTGCTCGGTTATGAAGCGGAGCATCTCGGCAGCGCGGACGTCACCCAGCACGGAACGCCCGCGGTGCTGGAAATCACGCTGGCACGCCAGGAAATCGGCACCGGCGAGCTGATGCTGCCCGCCGACCGCCCGGAGCTCCTCTCCTATGTGCCACACGCGCCGCAGCAGGAGATCGAAGGGCGCATCGTCGGCATTTACGGCGGGGTGAGCGAAACCGGCCGCCAAGGCGTCGTCACGCTCGGCGTCGGCCAGTTCGACGGCGTCGAAGTCGGCCATGTGCTCGCGCTTTACCGCTATCGCGGGGAAGTCACCTACAAGGACGAAGAAAGCGGGACGAAGGAACGCTTCGAGTTGCCGGAACACCGCTACGGGCTGGTCTTCGTGTTTCGCGTGTTCGACCGTGTCTCCTACGGCCTGGTGGTCGATGCCACCTCTTCGGTAAAGGTTGCGGACACCGTACGCACGCCGTAGCGTGAGCAATGATGCGCTGAGCGACTGGATCCGTCTGACGCTCGTTCCCGGCATCGGGGGCGAGCGTCAGCGCCGTTTACTCAAGGCCTTCGGTCTACCTGAACACATCTTTGCCGCCGGCCACGCGGCGCTCGCCGGCGTCATCGGCGACAGCCTGGCCCACGCCGTGCGCGATCACGATGCGCGCGAGGCCACCGCCGCCGCGCTCGCCTGGGCCGCACAACCGAACAACCACATTCTCACCCTGGCCGACGCAGCCTATCCGCAGGCACTGCTCGATCTGCCTGATCCACCGACGCTGCTCTATGTAATAGGCGAATTGTCGATCCTTAACGCACCAGCGCTGGCGATCGTCGGTGCACGCAGCGCTTCGCCGCAAGGCACTGAGAATGCCGCCGCCTTCGCCGAGAATCTCGCGCGCGGCGGTCTGGTGGTGGTGAGTGGCCTGGCGCTGGGCATCGACGCCGCCGCCCACAGGGGTGCGCTGCGCGCCGGTGGTTCGACGGTGGCCGTCATCGGCACGGGCGCCGATCGCGTCTATCCGGCGCGCAACAAGGCGCTCGCCCGGCAGATGCTCGACGCGGGCGGTGCGCTGGTCAGTGAGTTCCCGCTGGGTACACCCGCCGCAGCTCACAACTTTCCGCGCCGCAACCGCATCATCGCCGGCTTGGCGCGCGGCGTGCTGGTGGTCGAAGCCGCGCTGGGCAGCGGTTCGCTGATTACTGCACGATTGGCCAACGAGCAGGGCCGCGAGGTCTTCGCGATTCCCGGCTCGATCCACTCGCCGCTTTCCAAGGGCTGCCACCAACTGATTCGCGAAGGCGCCAAACTCGTCGAAACCGCTCAGGACGTTCTCGAAGAGCGCGCGTTTGCCGGCCTTGCGACGGCGCCGGCAAGCGCGCCGGAACGCGACAGTCCACCGTCCGCCGCACCGCCTGACGACGAGGCGCAGGTGCTCGACGCGATGGGGCACGACCCGGTAAACCTTGATACCCTCGCGGTCCGCACCGGCTTGACGGCCGAAACGCTGTACGCCATGCTGCTTGAAATGGAACTCAGCGGCCGCCTGGCTCGCCTGCCCGGTGGCCGTTTCCAGCGACTTTGACCCGCCCCGAGACCCATGTTCGATATTTTTGTCTATTTGTTCGAAAACTACATTCACGGCGACGCCTGTCCGGCCCCCGAACAGCTCGCGCGACGCCTCACCGACGCCGGCTTCGAGGAGGAGGAGATCAGCGAAGCGCTCGACTGGCTGTCCGGCCTCAATCGCGCCGCCAGTGCGCAAGTACCGGTCAAGGCACCGTCCGCCAACGCGATCCGAGTGTATGTCGATGAAGAACTTGCCGTGCTCGGACGCCAGGGCCACAGTTTCCTGGTCTTTCTCGAAAGTGCCGGCGTTCTCGACGCGCGCACCCGCGAGCTGATCGTTGACCGGCTCTGTACGTCGCCCGAGCACCCGGTACCCTTGTCGCGTCTAAAGGTAATCGTCCTGATGGTGTTGTGGAGCGAAGCGCAGCCCATGGACACGCTTATTCTCGACGAGCTGCTCAACGAAGAATTCGACGACGAAGCACCCGTGCTTCAGTAGCGCCGGCGCGCCAAACGCGCGCTTTCTCACCGATCTGCCGCAGAAATATCGCGGTGTTCGACTTGCACCCCGCGTTGCGGCTTCCTTATCATGCCGCGCACACCCACCGGAAAAGACGGGAACTCCGGCTGACCCTCGCCGGTCTGCCCGCATGCCATGAGCAAACAACTGATCATCGCGGAGAAACCCTCCGTGGCGCAGGACATCGCCCGCGCCCTCGGGGGCTTCACCCGCCAGAAAGACTACTTCGAGTCGGACGACTATGTGCTGTCGTCCGCGGTCGGTCATTTGCTCGAGCTGACGGTGCCACCCGACGTCGAAGTCAAGCGGGGAAAATGGTCGTTTGCCAACCTGCCGGTGATCCCGCCGGAATTCGCGCTGCAACCGATCAAGAAATCGGAAGACCGTCTCAAGCTGCTCACCCGGCTGATCAAACGCAAGGACGTCGAAGGCATCGTCAATGCCTGCGACGCGGGGCGCGAGGGCGAGCTGATCTTCAACTTCATCGTGCAGCACGCAAAAAGCAAGAAGCCGGTGCAGCGCTTGTGGCTGCAGTCGATGACGCCGGCAGCCATCCGCGACGGCTTCGCCCAGCTGCGTGGCGCCGACGAGATGGCCGGCTTGCGTGAAGCGGCGGTCTCGCGCGCGGAGAGCGACTGGCTGATCGGCATCAACGGCACCCGCGCGATGACCGCCTTCAATTCGAAGACGGGTGGTTTCCATCTGACCACGGTGGGGCGCGTGCAGACCCCGACGCTCACCCTGGTGGTCGAGCGCGAGAACCGTATCCGCCGCTTCAAGCCGCGCGACTACTGGGAACTCGAAGCCACCTTCGGCGCGAGCGAGGGTGAATACGCGGGACGCTGGTTCGACCCGAAGTTCAAGAAGAATGACGATGAGCATGCACGGGCCGAGCGCCTGTGGGATGCCGCAAGCGCCGAAGCGATCCGCGCCAAATGCGAAGGCCAGCCCGGCGTGGTGGAAGAGGAATCGCGCCCCTCGACACAGCAGTCGCCGCTGCTCTTCGATCTCACCAGTTTGCAGCGCGAGGCCAATGGCCGCTTCGGCTTCTCCGCCCGCGCCACGCTGCAGGTCGCACAGGCGCTCTACGAGCGCCACAAGGTGCTGACCTACCCGCGAACCGACGCGCGCGCGCTGCCGGAAGACTACGTGGACACGGTCAAGGAGACCTTGACCCAGTTGCCGGCGGAATACACGCGCTTCGCCAACGAAATCAAGCGTGAGGGGTGGGTCAAGCCGAATAAACGGATTTTCGATAACACCAAGATTTCAGACCACTTCGCAATCATTCCCACCGGCACGGAGCCGAAGAAGCTCTCCGAGCCGGAACAGAAAATCTACGATCTGGTCACCCGCCGCTTCTTGTCGGTGTTCTATCCGGCGGCAGAATTCCGCCTCACCACGCGCATCACGACAGTTGCCGAGGAAACCTTCAAGACCGAAGGCAAAGTGCTGGTCAAGGCCGGTTGGCTGGTGGTCGTCGGTCGTGACAAACCGGACGCCGACACGCTCACGCCGGTTGCCCAGGGAGAAACGGTGAAGACCGAGGAGATCGAGGTCAAGGCGCTGCAGACCCGCCCGCCGGCGCGCTACAACGAAGCGACACTGCTCTCGGCGATGGAAGGCGCGGGCAAGATGGTGGACGACGAGGAGTTGCGCGCCGCGATGGCGGGTCGCGGACTCGGCACGCCGGCGACCCGCGCGCAGATCATCGAAAACCTCATCGGCGAGCAGTACATGTTGCGCGAGGGCAAGGAACTGGTGCCCACCGCCAAGGCGTTCTCGCTGATCACCTTGCTTACCGGTTTGGGCGTATCGGGGCTGACCTCGCCCGAACTGACCGGCGAATGGGAGCACAAGCTGTCGCAGATGGAGCATGGCAAGCTGTCGCGCGAGGCGTTCATGGAGGAAATTGCGCAGATGGCGCGCGAGATCGTCGATCGCGCCAAGCGTTACGAATCCGACACCGTGCCCGGCGATTTCGCCACCTTGAAGACGCCGTGCCCGAAGTGCGGCGGCGTCGTAAAGGAGAACTACAAGAAATTCGCCTGCCAGTCCTGCGACTGGAGCACGTGGAAGATCGTCGCCAGCCGGCAGTTCGAGATCGAAGAGATCGAAACGCTGTTGCGCGAAGGGCGCGTCGGCCCGCTACTCGGCTTCCGCAACAAGATGGGCCGCCTTTTCAACGCTGAGATCAAGCTCAATGAGGAACAGCAGCCGACTTTTGATTTCGGCCAGCCGCGTGACGACGAAAACGCCGAACCGGTCGACTTCTCTGACCGCGAGCCGCTCGGCGCCTGCCCCAAATGCAAGGCGCGGGTGTTCGAGCACGGCATGTCCTACGTCTGCGAAAAATCCGTCGGCCCCGATAAATCGTGCGACTTCCGCTCCGGGAAGATCATCCTGCAGCAGGAAATCGACCCGGCGCAGATGAAGAAGCTGCTCGCCGAGGGCAAGACCGAGTTGCTCAGGGGCTTCGTTTCCAACCGCACCAAGCGCAAGTTCTCGGCCTTTCTGGTGCGCAAGCCCGACGGCACCGTGGGCTTCGAGTTCGAACCCCGCGCACCGAAAAAGCCCGCGGCCAAAAAGGCCGCGACGAGCGACAAGCCG
>CBDULG010000238.1:0-5112 GCA_965367985.1 uncultured Rhodocyclaceae bacterium | reverse complement strand
TTTCAACTGGGTGTTGCTGCTGCACTCAGCCACGGACACGCTTGCAGTACATGTCGATGCGCTGCTTGGCAATCAGGAAATCGTCGTCAAGAAAGCCGGCCCGCAGCTCGCTCGCCTGGTCGGCTACTCCGGCGCCTCGATGCTGGGTGACGGCCAGGTCGTGCTGATCATCAATCCGATCGCGCTGGCCGGCATGCACGAGGCGCTTGGCGAGGTCCAGGGCGGCCTGTCCGCTGCCGATGTCCCGCACCCGCCGGTAGTACTCGTCGTCGACGACTCACTCACCGTGCGCAAGATCACCAGCCGTCTGCTCGACCGCGAAGGCTTCGAGGTGATCACCGCCAAAGACGGCGTGGATGCGCTCGAGCAGATGCTTGAAACAGTGCCCGACGTAATCCTCTCGGACATCGAAATGCCGCGCATGGACGGCTTCGACCTCGCCCGCAACATCCGCAACGACGAGCGCCTCAAGCACATCCCGATCATCATGATCACCTCGCGCCTGGCCGACAAACACCGCGAATACGCACGGGAGATCGGCGTCGAGCACTATCTGGGCAAGCCATATCAGGAAGACGAGTTGCTCAAACTGATCCGGCAGCATACGACCGAAACGGCGCGCTGATCGGGAATTATTAGCACGTCAATCACCCTTCCCGGATTCCGGCCTTCGGCCTGCATCCGGGCTACAGCCCCTGGATCACGCGCGAGGCGATTGCGCAGCATGTCGATCGGGTAGCCCGGATGCAGCGTAGCGGAATCCGGGGTCGTCGACTTCGCTCTTTCCGCTAACGCAAGAAGACTAGCCGTTTCTCAGTCGCCGCGCACCGCACGAAAACGCGCCAGCGTCCGTTCGCGTGCGGCTTTGTGGTCGACCAGCGGCGCGGGGTAATTGTCACCGATTGTTACGCCAGCGGCGGTCTGATCGGCAGATGGCAGCGTCCACGGTGCGTGAACGTATTTGTTGGGCACGGCGTCGAGTTCGGGCACGTAGCGGCGAATGAAAGTACCCTCCGGATCGAATTTTTCCGACTGAGTCACCGGATTGAAAATGCGGAACCAGGGCTGCGCGTCGCAACCGGTGGAGGCCGCCCATTGCCAGCCGCCGTTGTTGGCGGCCAGATCGTAGTCGTTGAGTTTTTCGGCAAAGTAGCGCTCGCCGCGGCGCCAGTCGATACCCAGATCCTTGGTGAGAAACGACGCGGTAATCATGCGCAGCCGGTTGTGCATGTAGCCCGTCTGGTTGAGTTGGCGCATGCCGGCGTCGACCAGCGGGTAGCCGGTTTGGCCTTCGCACCAGGCGGCGAACCACTCGGGCCGGTCGTCCCATGCGAGCGCGTCGTATTCCTCTCGAAAACAGTGATCGACCACATCGGGCCGGTGCCACAGCACCATGTGATAGAAATCGCGCCAGATCAGCTCGCCCAGCCAGGTCTCCGCGCCCTGCCCGCCATGTGAACTGGCGAAGCTCGCCAGTTGGCGGATCGACACCGTGCCGAAGCGCAGATGCACCGACAGGTAGGACACGCCTTTTTTCGCCGGATAGTCGCGCCATTTTCGGTAGTCGTCGATGCGATCGCGAAAGTCGCTGAACATCGCTTCGCCGCCCTCCATACCGGTGGGCAACGCCAGTTCGGCCAGATTGCCGGCGTCGAAGCCGAGCCGTTCAAGCTGTGGAATGGCATCGGCCTCCGGGGGATGGCCCAACCTGCCCGCCCGCGAGGCGACCGGATAGGACTGCAGGTAAAACGGCTTGAGCGCCTTCTGCCAGGCACGTTTGTAAGGCGTGAATACGCTGTAAGGGGTGCCCGCCTGGGTGAGGATTTCATCCCGCTCGAAGATCACCTGATCCTTGAAGTCGTGGAATGCGACGCCTTGTCGCTTCAGCGCCTCCGCCACCGCGGTGTCACGTTTGCGCGCCGCTGGCTCGTAGTCGCGATTGGCAAATACCGCATCGACCTCGAGTTCCTCGGCGAGATCGACGATCGCCTGTGTCGCCGGCGCATGGCGCACGATCAAGCCGCCCGTGCCGCCGCGCTTTTTCGCCAACGTTCGCAAGGCCGCATCCAGTTCGATCACACTGGCGTGGATAAAGGCAACCCGCCGGTCCGACGACGCGGGCAGTGCGTCGAGGATGTCGCGGTCGAACACGAACGCGCAGAAAACCTGATCGCAGGCGCGCAAGGCGTGGTAGAGCGCGGCGTGATCGAAATGCCGCAGATCGCGCCGAAACCATACCAGCCCGCGCTGGTAGCTTTCCGTCATTGTTGCTCCCGGGGTGCGTCGGCCGCAGAAATTGTTGTGGCAGTGTAGATTGTGCCCATTGCTTCGTTGAAGTTCCCCGCCCCGTCGCGGCGCTTTCCCCCGATCCGCAGCGCGACTAGAATTGATGCCGATATGAATCTCACCCACCATTTCCTGATCGCCATGCCGAATCTGGCCGATCCAAACTTCGCTCGCACGCTCACCTATGTGGCGGAGCACAGCGAACGGGGCGCCCTCGGCATTATCATCAACCGCCCAATCGACATGAACCTGGCGACCTTGCTCGACCGCGTCGATATCGCGCTCGAGAACGATGAGATCGGCGGCGAACCGGTGTATTTCGGCGGCCCGGTGCAAACCGACCGCGGCTTCGTGCTGCACCGACCGCCCGGCGCATGGGATGCCACGCTGACTGTCAATGCCCAGATCGGCCTGACCAGCTCACGCGATATCCTGCAGGCGCTGGCGCTCCGTGATCAGCAGCTCGATGCGATCGTCACACTCGGCTACGCCGGCTGGGACGCCGGCCAGCTCGAGCAGGAACTCGCCGACAATGCCTGGCTAAGTACGCCGGCCGACCCGGCAATCATCTTCGATCTACCGCCTGAAGAACGCCTGGTCGCCGCCATGCAGCAACTGGGCATCGATTTCGCGAATCTGTCCGAGGGCGCCGGCCATGCCTGATGCGCCCGGCGCGTCTTCGCGCCCGGCGCGCGGCACTTTGCTCGGCTTCGATTTCGGCTTGGCACGCATCGGCGTTGCAGTGGGCGAGTTTGAAAGCGCGCAGGCCAGCGCGCTGACCACCATCGAAGCCGAAAACAGCGCGGCGCGCTTCGCCGCCATCGAAACACTGCTCGACGAATGGCAACCGGTGCAACTCGTCGTCGGTCTGCCGCTCGACGCGGAGGGCGAAGCGCAGGAACGTACGCCGCGCTGCCGCCGCTTTGCCAACCAGCTCAGCGGACGCTACGGGCTGCCGGTCGCGCTGGTGGACGAACGTTTCAGCTCCGTCGAAGCCGACGACCAGCTCATCGCCAACGGGCGCCGCCGCTGGCGCGACCGTAAGGCGACGCTCGACGCGGCCGCCGCTCAAATCATTCTCCAGCAGTATCTGGACAGCCACTGACATGCCCCGATTCCCCGACGCCGAAACCCTGCTCACCGAACTCGTCGAACAGATGAAGCCCCACATCACCAAGCGCACCGCGCTGGTCGGCATCCACACCGGCGGTGCCTGGCTGGCGCAGCGCCTGCACAGCGCACTCGGCATCGGCCCACCGCTGGGCACGATAGATATTGCGTTTCACCGCGACGATCAATTCACGCGCAGCGTGCACACTCAAAAGCGCCGTTCCGACATTCCGTTCGACATGGAAGGCACGCCGGTGATTCTCGTCGATGACGTGGTGCATACCGGCCGCACCACGCGTGCCGCAGTTAACGAACTGTTCGACTATGGTCGCCCGGCCAGCATCGACCTTGCGGTGATGGTCGATCGCGGCGAGCGCGAGCTACCGATTGCGCCACGCTTCTGCGCGCTCACGCTGCCCTCGCCGCTGGATCGCGGCCAGCGCCTGGAGCTCGAACGAGCCGACGCGGGCGGCACGCTCACGCTGAGGCTGATCGATGCTTAACCCGCAACTGAACGCGCATGGCGAATTGCAACATCTGCTCTCGCTCGACGGTCTGCCGCTGGAAATTCTCACCAACATTCTCGACACCGCCACGCCGTTCACCGAAGTGGCCGAGCGCGAGATCAAGAAACTGCCGATTCTGCGCGGCAAGAGCATCTTCAACCTGTTCTTCGAAAATTCGACACGCACCCGCACCACCTTCGAAATCGCCGCCAAGCGCCTGTCGGCCGACGTCATCAACCTCAACATCTCGACCTCGTCGACCAATAAGGGCGAGACGCTGCTCGACACCGTCGACAACCTCTGCGCGATGCAGGCCGACATGTTCGTCGTGCGCCACGCCTCGAGCGGCGCGCCCTATCTCATGGCCGAGCATCTGCGCAGCCAGGGCCGCGACGACATTCATGTAATCAATGCCGGCGATGGACGCCATGCGCACCCGACGCAGGGGCTGCTCGACATGTACACCATCCGTCACTTCAAGCAGGATTTCACCGGTCTGGTGGTGGCCATCGTCGGCGACGTGCTGCATTCGCGCGTCGCGCGCTCGCAAATCGCCGCGCTCACCACGCTCGGCGTGCCCGAGGTGCGCGTCATCGCGCCAAAGACGCTGCTGCCCACCGATCTGGAGAAGATGGGCGTGCGCGTTTTTCACGACATGCGCGCCGGACTCAAGGATGTGGACGTGGTGATGATGCTGCGCCTGCAGAACGAGCGCATGAGCGGCCCGCTGCTGCCCAGTGGTCAGGAGTTCTTCAAGGTGTGGGGGCTCACCGCAGAAAAGCTTGCCGAGGCGCGGCCCGATGCCATCGTGATGCATCCGGGGCCGATGAACCGCGGCGTAGAGATCGACTCGGCGGTGGCCGACGGCACGCAGGCGGTCATTCTCCCCCAGGTCACCTTCGGTATCGCGGTGCGCATGGCGGTGATGAGCCTGCTGGGTAGAAGCTAGGAGCCAGTCGGAATGAAAATCCATATCGCCAACGGCCGGCTCGTCGACCCGGCGCATGAAATCGACGCGAGACGCGATGTGTACATCGCCGACGGTCGCATCGCCGCGCTCGGTCAGGCACCCGACGGTTTTACTGCCGACACCACCATCGACGCGCGCGACCGCGTGGTCTGTCCGGGTCTGGTGGATCTGGCCGCACGCCTGCGCGAGCCGGGCTTCGAATACCTCGCCACGCTCGAGTCCGAGATGGAAGCGGCGATG
>CBDULG010000237.1:0-5115 GCA_965367985.1 uncultured Rhodocyclaceae bacterium | reverse complement strand
GTCGGCCCCGGCTTCTCGACGCACGCGCCATCTATATTCTGATCAGCGGCCCGCGCAAACGAGAGGTCATCGAGGCGGCATGGCGCGAGGCTGACCCCTTGTCCAAGCCGGTGACGGCAGTGCTGATGCAACAGCGCACGCCTGTCGACGTAGTCTATGGCGCAGCCGATTAACACGGTGCGCGCCGTTTGGAGCACACGGCGAGCGGATCAACGCGTTTCGCTGGCAAGGATTGAGCAGCACCCAGTTACCGGGGATAGGCATGGATGACGGACCCTATAGCGGTTACGCCGACAAACACCGCGCGGTGAGCACGTCGGCCCCATTAGGCGGCGAGGGTATACCGCTGTTGGCGCGCATCAAGGCGAGTTTTGATCGCCTGCGCAAGTCCGAACGGGCGGTTGCCGACTTCGTGCTCGCGCGACCCAATGACGTACTGAGCATTTCGATTGCCGAGCTTGCCTACCAGGTCGGCGTCAGCCAGCCGACGGTTGCCCGTTTCGTCAATGCGCTGGGTTTTTCCGGCTTCAAGGAATTCAAGCTGCGCCTGGCGCAGAGTCTGGCCACCGGAGTGAACTCCGTTCACCGCGATGTCTCGCCGAACGACTCGGTAAGCGACGTCTCGCGCAAGGTTTTCGATCGCACCATAACGGCGCTCATGAGCGGCAGAAACCACCTCGACGGCGCCAGTTTCTCGCGTGCCGTCGATGCGCTCGCCCAGGCCAGCCGGCTGGAGTTCTACGGCATTGGCAACTCGGGCATCGTCGCCCAGGATGCCCAGCACAAGTTCTTCCGCTTCGGCATTCCTTCGGTCGCCTACAGCGATCCGCACACCCAGGGCATGGCCGCGACATTGCTGCAAACGGGCGACGTGGTGGTGGCGATCTCTGCCAGCGGAAGCACGATTGACCTGCTGCGCAGTTGCGAGCTCGCGCGCGACAGCGGTGCCACCGTAATCGCCATAACCGCCAACGGCTCCGAGCTTACGCAGATCGCCAGCATCACCTTGGGTGCGGATGTTCAGGAGGACCCTGATGTCTATGCGGCAATGAGTTCGCGCATCGTACACCTGACGATCATCGATGCCCTGTCGGTCGGCGTTGCGCTGGTCGGTGGCGCCAAACTCGTCGAACGGCTCGAGCGGACAAAGAAAACCCTGCGTGAAAAACGCATTCGTGGATTTGGTGAATGAACATGAACAAAGCTTCCCTGACCCAAAGTGCCGCGTGGCAATCGCTGGCGGCGCATCACGCGCAGATCGGCACCACCCAACTACGCGAGCTGTTTGCCGCCGACGGGCAACGTTTCGAGCGCATGTTGCTGTCCGCCGCAGGACTCACCCTGGATTACTCGAAGAACCGGGTCGATGCAAAAGCACTCGAACTGCTCTTCGCGCTGGCCCGCGAGCGCGGTGTGGAAGCCGCGCGGGACGCAATGTTCGCGGGCGAACGCATCAACAACACTGAAGACCGCGCGGTGCTCCATGTCGCGCTGCGCAATCCGGACGGTTCGCGCGTTGCGGTAGACGGCGAGGATGTGATGCCCGCCGTCGCCAAGGTGCGCCAGCGCATGGGCACGTTTGCCGAAGAAGTTCGCGCAGGTCAGTGGACCGGCTACACCGGTCAGACGATCACCGATGTGGTGAATATCGGCATCGGCGGCTCCGATCTGGGCCCCTACATGGTGTGCGAGGCGCTCAGCGGTTCGCCGGACGCGCGCCTCAATATGCATTTTGTCTCCAATGTCGATGGCGCCCATCTGGCGCGCGTGCTGGCCCAGGTCGACCCCGAGCGCACCCTGTTCATCATCGCCTCGAAGACCTTCACCACCATCGAAACGATGACCAACGCGGCCAGTGCGCGCGCCTGGTTCCTCGCCGGCGATGCCAAGGAAAAGGACATCGGGCGCCATTTCGTGGCGGTGTCCACCAACGCCGAGAAGGTGACCGAGTTCGGCATCGACACCACCAACATGTTCGGCTTCTGGGATTGGGTCGGCGGACGCTACTCGCTGTGGGGCGCGGTTGGGCTGCCGATTGCGCTCAACGTCGGACGCGAGAACTTCGAGGCGCTGCTCGAGGGCGCGCACGGGATGGATCGCCATTTCACCGAGGCGCCGCTCGAAGCCAATATGCCGGCGATTCTCGCGTTGTTGGGGGTGTGGTACCGCGGCTTTTTCGGCGCCGGCAGCGTCGCCATTGCGCCCTATGCGCAAGCGCTCTCACGGCTGCCGGCCTACCTGCAGCAGCTCGAGATGGAAAGCAACGGAAAATCGGTGACCCGCGACGGTCAGGCCGTCGATGCCGCCACCTGCCCGGTGATCTGGGGTGAGCCCGGCACCAACGGCCAGCACGCCTTTTTCCAGTTGTTGCACCAGGGCACCGATCTGATCCCGGTCGATTTCATCGCGCCGCTCAAAGCCACGCACGACCTGAAGGATCACCACCGCTTGCTGCTTGCCAATTGCATCGCGCAGAGCAAGGCGTTGATGGTCGGCAAGACCGCCGGCGAGGTGCGCGCCGAGTTGTCGGCTGCGGGCATGAAGGGCGATGCCCTTGAAGCGCTCGTGCCGCACCGCGTATTCCCGGGAAACCGGCCGAGCAATACGATTCTCATGCCGGCCTTGTCGCCGCAGGCGCTCGGTGCGCTGATCGCGCTTTATGAACACAAGGTGTTCGTGCAGGGCGTGATCTGGGGCATCAACAGTTTCGATCAATGGGGTGTGGAACTGGGCAAGCAGATCGCCAACCGCATTGCCGGCGAACTGGCCGGGGGCGAGACCGGTGAGCACGACGCATCGACGCTCGGGCTGATTGCGCTCGCGCGCGCCGCCAAACCATGATGAGGGGCAGGTAATGGAGCCGCCGCTTGGTGTCGCGCTGCTGGGATACGGTTACGCCGGGAAGACCTTCCACGCACCGCTGATCCAAAGCACGCCCGGTCTCGAACTGTCGGCGGTGGTTACCGGTCGGCCCGAAGCCGTCCACGCCGACATGCCGAACGTGCCCACATTCGCCAGCCTTGCTGCGCCGCTGGCCGATCCGCAGATATCGGTGGTGGTGATTGCCACGCCGAACGATACCCATTCGCCGCTGGCCAAGGCAGCCTTGCTGGCGGGCAAGCATGTGGTGGTCGACAAGCCTTTTACCCACACGCTGGCGCAGGCCCGGCGCCTGCGAAAATTGGCCGAGTCGCGCGGGCTCGTACTGTCGGCATTCCAGAACCGGCGCTGGGACAGTGACTTCCTCGCGTTGCAGGAACTCCTCTCAGCCGGAACGATCGGCCGCCTGACACATCTTGAATCCCGCTTCGACCGGTTCCGACCCATGGTGCGCGATCGCTGGCGCGAGAAGGCGAAGTCGGGCGGTGGTATCTGGCTGGATCTCGGTCCGCATCTGGTTGACCAGGCGCTCGTGCTGTTCGGCCTGCCGATGCGCGTCGGCGGCAATATAACGCGCGTGCGCGACGGCGCTGAAGCCGACGACTGGTGTCATATCATGCTCGACTATGGCCGGCTTCAGGTCACGCTGTCGGCCTCGGTGCTGGTGAGCGGCGGCTGCCCGCGCTTCGCCGCGCATGGAACGGCGGGGAGCTGGATCAAGCACGGCCTCGACGTTCAGGAAGACCAGCTACGCGCATCGATTCGCCCCGGCGACGCGGGATGGGGCTGCGATCCGCGGCCCGCGCGCCTCTTCGCCGGCGACGCGGCCGGCATCGAGATGGCCGTTCCGCCCGGCGCATACCAGCACTACTACGCCGGTTTGCGCGATGCCGTCCTCGGAAAGGGCGCGAATCCCGTAACACCCGCCCAGGCCGTGGCCACCATGTCGGTGCTCGAAACCGCCGCCGAAGCAGTCAGCGCGGAATGCTGGTTGTCTTTGCCGCTGACCGACGACGAACGCCGCGCGTTCGGCGAGTCGCCCGGACGCCCGCTTGCCGTGTGCTGAGAACGCACCGCGATACCCATCCGATTCTCGTTACCGCAGGACACCCGACACCATGTATAAAATCGTACTTCTTCGCCACGGCGAATCGACCTGGAACAAGGAAAACCGTTTCACCGGCTGGACCGATGTCGACCTGACCGAACACGGCGTGAATGAAGCGGTTGCCGCCGGCAAGCTGCTCAAGCGCGAGGGCTACAGTTTCGATCTCGCCTACACCTCGGTGCTCAAGCGCGCCAACAAGACCCTCAATGTGGTGCTCGAACAACTCGATGCGCTATGGTTGCCGGTGGAGCATTCATGGCGCCTCAACGAACGCAGCTACGGGGCGCTGCAGGGGCTCGACAAGGCCGAAACCGCGGCGAAGTATGGTGATGAGCAGGTACTGAAGTGGCGCCGCGCCTACGACACGCCGCCCCCGCCGCTCGAAGAGGGGGACGAACGCCTGACGCTGGATGACCCGCGCTACGCCGCCTTGCCACACGCCGATTTCCCGCGCACCGAGTGCCTCAAGGACACTGTCGCGCGTTTCGTGCCGTACTGGGAAACGGTCATCGTGCCGCAGATCCTCGCCGGCAAGCGCATCATCATCGCTGCACACGGCAACAGCCTGCGGGCACTGATCAAATACCTCGACGGGGTGTCCGACGCGGATATCGTCAGCCTCAACATCCCTACCGCCCAACCCCTGGTGTATGAACTGGATGCCGACCTGAAGCCGATCAAGAACTACTATCTGGCGGATGAAGACACCATCCGTGCAGCGGCCGACGCAGTGGCGAACCAGGGAAAAGCAAAAACCTGACGGTTTTCACCAGGCGCGGAGTCATGCGGTCGCGACCGCGTACTCCGCGTTTTTTTGTGTCCCGCGCGCCCTCACGAGCTTGCAAACTGGGGTTTTTCCCCCAAACCGTCAATAATCTGCACTAACGATCGGCGGGGGCGTAGAGCCTGGAAACCTCCTCGGAGGACAGTTGCTGGTGTAGCCGTTTGAAGTCCGACGGCGTGAAGTCCTCGTCGAACTAGTAGTGTCCGTAGAAGTTGACGTGCTGCCAAGGCACCGGGGAGACGCGCTTGAGGATCTCCGCGGAATCTAGCTCGCCGCGGCGCTCCAGCTCGGCTAGCGCCTCCGACAGGATCAGACTGTTGTAATAGACGACCGCGTTGCCGAC
>CBDULG010000236.1:0-5118 GCA_965367985.1 uncultured Rhodocyclaceae bacterium | reverse complement strand
CGTCGCCCTGACGTTCACATGACTGTAATGTTTCTGACAAATAATGGCGCCGTTGGGCCAAGAGGCGCATGCGAGTCTTGACTTCGCCGTCGTGCCGGGCCCGTCAAATGCTCAGCTTCGCCGCCGTCAGTGGCACGAAGTTGCTGGTTTTCTTACAGGAGATTCTTGATGAAAAAGGCGGCTCTCGCCCTTGCAGTGCTCTCGACGACGATGACGGCCGCGGTCGCGCAGTCTTCCCGCGATTACATCAACATCGTTGGCTCTTCGACGGTCTATCCGTTCGCGACAGTGGTCGCAGAGCAGTTCGGCAAGGCGACAAAATTTAAGACCCCGAAAATTGAATCGACCGGCTCCGGCGGCGGGATCAAGCTGTTTTGTGCCGGGGTCGGTGTGCAGCACCCCGATATCACCAATTCGTCCCGCGCCATCAAGAAGAGCGAACTCGAGCAGTGCGCCGCCAATGGCGTGGCCGAGGTGGTGGAGGTGAAAATCGGCTATGACGGTCTGTCGCTTGCCCAGAGCATGACCGGCAAGGAGATGGCAATCAGCCGCAAGGAGTTGTTCCTCGCGCTGGCCAAAGAGGTGCCGAATCCGGATGGCTCGGCGTCGCTGGTCGACAATCCCTACACGAGCTGGAACGAGATCAACGCCAGCTTGCCGGCCACCAAGATCGAAGTGCTGGGCCCGCCGCCGACATCGGGAACGCGCGACGCCTTCGTCGAGCTGGTGATGGACCACGGCTGCGAACAATTCGAGGTGATTGCCGCGCTGGAGAAGGCGGACAAGTCGCGTTTCAAGGCGGTCTGCAACACCATGCGCGAAGACGGTGCTTTCGTCGAAGCGGGTGAGAACGACAACCTGATCGTGCAGAAGCTCGAAGCCAATTCTGACGCCTTCGGAATCTTCGGTTTCAGCTTCCTCGACCAGAACCGCGACAAGGTGCGTGGCGTGGCGATCGAGGGCGTGAAGCCGGAATTCGAGTCGATCGCGTCGGGCGACTACCCGGTGTCACGTCCGCTGTACTTCTACGTGAAGAAAGCGCACGTTGGCGTGATTCCCGGCATCGCCGAGTATCTCGCCGAGTTCACGGGTGAAAACGCCATGGGCGAGGAAGGGTATCTGGCCGAACGCGGATTGATCCCGCTGCCGCCCGAGGAGTATGAGGCGCTTGTCGCGGCTGCCAAGAACCTTACCGCGATGAAATGAACTGTGTTCGGGCGGCGATCTGCACGTCGCCCGCTTTTTCCGTGCCGTGTGGCTATCTGATCCCAACATTCCTTCGTGACCCAAACGCCAATTCTCGTTCTGATGTTGCTTGCGATGAGCTCGGCGGCTTACGTGCTCGGACGCAAACGCGCCCTGCGCGTGGCTGGCGGCAAAGTGCGCAACCTGCATTCGCTGCCGGCCTACTACGGCTTGTACGTGGCAATCTGGGCAGCCCTGCCGGCAATGCTCATCCTCGGCTTGTGGCTGGCATTCGAGGGGACGATCATTTCGCAGTTGATCGTCAGCACACTGCCGGACGATGTGCGCAGCCTCGCGCCGGATCGCTTGAATCTGGTGGTCAACGACATCCGCAATCTGGTCAATGGCAACATCGTGTCGGGCGAACCCGATGCGCTCACGCTGGCGGCGGTCGATCGTTACAAGAGCTTGCTCGGCATCAGTCAGGCAGCGCTGTTTGCCGTCGTACTGGCGCTGGCAGGTGTGGCCGGCTGGTTCGGCTACTCACGCATCACGCAGCACCACCGGGCGCGCACCGGCGTCGAGCGGATCGTCATGTGGTTGCTTATCGGCTGCTCGACGGTGGCGATATTTACCACGATCGGTATCGTGCTGTCGGTACTGTTCGAGTCGATTCGTTTTTTCCGCGCCGTGCCGATCACCGAATTCCTGTTCGGACTCGACTGGAGCCCGCAGATTGCCATGCGCGCCGACCAGGCGGGGTCGTCCGGCGCGTTCGGTGCGGTGCCGCTGTTTGCCGGCACGATGCTCATCACCCTGGTGGCGATGGTCGTCGCCGTGCCAATCGGCCTGATGTCGGCGTTCTATCTTTCGGAATACGCCAGCCGCAGGGTGCGGGCGATCGCCAAACCCCTGCTTGAAGTGCTCGCCGGCATTCCTACCGTGGTGTACGGCTTTTTTGCCGCGCTCACGGTGGCCCCTTACATCCGTGACACCGGCACCTTCCTGGGACTGGATGTTGCCTCGGAGAGCGCGTTGGCGGCGGGGCTGGTGATGGGCATCATGATCATTCCGTTCGTCTCGTCGCTGTCCGACGATGTCATCAATGCGGTGCCGCAGTCATTGCGCGACGGCGCCTACGGCATGGGCGCGACGCAGTCGGAGGCGGTGCGCAAGGTCATCTTTCCAGCGGCTTTGCCGGGCATCGTGGGCGCGGTATTGCTCGCCGTCTCGCGCGCCATTGGCGAGACCATGATCGTCGTCATGGCAGCCGGCCTGGCGGCGAACCTGACCGCCAATCCGCTCAATGCGGTAACCACGGTCACGGTGCAGATCGTCACCTTGCTGGTGGGCGATCAGGAATTCGACAGCCCGAAAACCCTTGCCGCGTTTGCCCTCGGGTTGATGCTGTTTCTGACCACGCTGGTGCTTAACGTGGCCGCATTGCACATCGTGCGCAAGTACCGAGAGCAATATGAATAAGAACGCATCCGACGACGAGACGCGTGTCGCGCGTGCGCAGCGCGTGCAGGCAAGAATGAAGAAACGCCATGCCGCCGAGCGTCGATTCCAATGGTTCGGCCGCATCGCTGTCGGCCTTGGCCTGAGCTTTTTGTTCCTTCTGCTATTCAGTATTGTCAGCAAGGGTTATTCCGCCTTTTGGCAGACCTATGTCCGCATGGACATCCCGCTGGTCGAAGCGAAGATCGATCCGGCGGGAACGCGTGACATCGGCACCCTTCGCAGCGCCAACTACGCGGGACTCGTCAAGCAGAGCCTGCGCGACACCTTCCCCGACGTCACGGCCCGCCGCGACCGCTTCGCACTTTACAAGCTGGTGAGCAATGGCGCCGCGTTCGATCTTCGCGACCGCGTGATCGCCGATCCAACGCTGATCGGACAAACGATTTCCGTGTGGGTGCCGGTCGACGACGATGTCGACATGCTGATGAAAGGGCATATCGAACGCGAAGGACCCGAGGCGACGCGGCGGATCAAGGACAACCAGCTTGCATGGATCGACCATCTCGACGCCGAAGGCCGGCTCGAACAGCGATTCAACGTTGGTTTCTTCACCAATGGCGATTCGCGCGATGCCGAGTTGGCCGGTATTCGCGGCGCCTTCATGGGTACCGTGCTGACGCTGCTGGTGACCTTGTCGCTGTCCTTCCCGCTTGGCGTGGCATCGGCGGTGTATCTGGAGGAATTTGCGCCAAAGAACCGCTGGACCGACCTGATCGAAGTGAACATCAACAACCTTGCGGCGGTGCCATCGATCGTCTTTGGCCTTCTCGGTTTGGCCGTTTTCATCAATGTGTTCGAAATGCCGCGTTCGGCACCGCTGGTGGGCGGGCTCGTGCTCACCCTGATGACCTTGCCGACGATCATCATTGCCGGCCGCGCCGCGCTCAAATCGGTGCCGCCGTCAATTCGTGATGCGGCGCTCGGCATTGGCGCCTCACCGATGCAGACCGTGGCCTACCATGTTCTGCCTCAGGCGCTGCCCGGCATGTTGACCGGTACCATCATCGGCATGGCGCAGGCGCTGGGTGAAACCGCGCCGCTGTTGATGATCGGCATGGTGGCCTTTATCGCGGACGTTCCCCAAGGCGTCTTTGATCCATCGACTGCGCTTCCGGTGCAGATCTATTTGTGGGCCGACAGTCCCGAACGTGCCTACGTTGAACGAACATCAGCGGCTATCATGGTGCTTCTCGCGTTTCTCGTTACGATGAATGCGATCGCCGTGCTATTGCGCAAGCGCTTCGAGCGTCGCTGGTAGTGAGGTGAAGAACATGAACCATGCGGAACCGATGATGCCCATGAGCAAAGAAGTGTCCATGCTCGTCGATGCGTTTGAAGATGCACATGACGCCCGACCCGGCACGGGACGCTCGACCGCGACGGTTGATCGTGACGATAGGGAAACGGTCGGCGAGGTTCGCGTCGACGATCCGCGCATCCGCTGCACCGACGTGAATGTTTTTTACGGCGAAAAGCAGGCGATTAAGGGCATTAACCTCGATGTCGGGCGCGGCGAGGTACTCGCCATGATCGGACCCTCCGGTTGCGGCAAGAGTACCTTCCTGCGCTGCCTGAACCGCATGAACGATACGATTACCCATTGCCGGGTGACGGGCGAGATCATGCTCGACGGCGAGGACATCAACAACAAGAGTATCGATGTCGTGCCGCTGCGCGCGCGCGTCAGCATGGTCTTCCAGAAGCCCAATCCCTTCCCCAAGTCCATCTACGAGAACATCGCCTTCGGTCCGCGCATCCACGGCCTCGTTGAAAACAAGGCGGAGCTTGACGATGTCGTCGAAAACAGCCTGCGAAAGGCCAATTTGTGGGATGAGGTCAAGGATCGTCTGGACGAGTCGGGCACCGGGCTGTCGGGCGGGCAGCAGCAACGCTTGTGCATTGCGCGCTCGATCGCCATCGAGCCGGAAGTGATCCTCATGGACGAGCCCTGTTCAGCGCTCGACCCGATTTCGACCGCTAAGGTCGAGCAGCTGATCGACGATTTGCGCCAGCATTATTCGATCTGCATCGTCACGCACTCGATGCAGCAAGCGGCGCGGGTGTCGCAGCGCACCGCATTTTTCCACCTCGGTGATCTGATCGAGGTCGGCGAAACGGAAGAGTTGTTTATCAAACCACGTCACCAGCTGACGGAAGACTACATTACGGGGCGATTCGGTTAGTCGTTCAATCGCCGCCAACGAAAACGCCCCGCGAAAAAGCGGGGCGTCTAAAAAAAAATGAGGTGCCAACAGCGATAAACGGTCATCTGCAGATTTTGAAATTATCTCGTGGCGCCCATGCGGCGTGAGTCTATGGCAGCGTAATGGTTAGCGTTGGCACCTGAGGCGCCAGTTGTACGATGTCATGGTAGGGCGCAAGTACACTTTGCGTGGTGCCGCCGGCATG
>CBDULG010000235.1:0-5129 GCA_965367985.1 uncultured Rhodocyclaceae bacterium | reverse complement strand
TGTCATTGTTTGACCGATTCAATCTGGGCGCCGGCTTCCGGAAGTATTTCCGTATCGAGGCGGCGATGTCCGAAGCGGTGAAAAACGAAGTTTTCCGCGTTCGCCATGAGGTGTATTGCGAGGAGCTAAAATTCGAGCCCGAACGGCCAGACAGGCGAGAGACTGACGCGTTCGATGCGCACAGCGTGCACTGCCTGCTGCGCACGGCACAGTCGCCCGGCGCACCCGTCGGCTGTACGCGCCTGGTCTTGGCAAATCCGGACGCACTCGATGCGCCGTTGCCCTTCGAGTCAACATGTGCCGCAACCATCGACCGGTCGATCATCGATCCGGCGAAACTGGACCGCAGGCGAATTGCCGAGGTGTCACGCCTGGCGGTCCGGTCGGCGTATCGGCGGCGTCGCGGTGAAAACAAGGTTGCGGTCGCGCTCAATGAAGCCGATTACGACGAAACCGCGGACCAGCCACGATTCCCGTATATCCCGATCGGGCTGTATCTGGGTGCCGTGTCGCTCGCTGCGCGCAACAATATTGACACGCTGTTCGTGCTCACCGAGCCGCGGCTGGCCGCGCACTTCGGCAGGCTCGGCGTGGATATCCAGCAGATTGGCGGGCCGGTGGAGCATCGGGGTCAACGCGTGCCGTCAATGATGGACGTGCAGGCGATCATCAAGGGCCTGCGCTTCATGGTCAAACCGATCTGGCGTGCGGTCGAAGAGGATATCGACGCGGGCCTCGAACGCGACCGAAAAGAACTGGTGTAAATATAGAACAGCCCGCACACGCGGGCTGTTCTATATAGGTTAGGTCGGCTTACCCTTTCAACGCTGCCTGAATCTGCTCAAGCGACGACGGATCTTCGATCGTCGTCAGATCGCCCGGGTCGCGTCCTTCGGCCAACGCCTGGATGGAACGACGCAGCATCTTGCCAGAGCGCGTCTTGGGCAAGCCACCGATGAAGTGCACCCGGCCTGGCCGGGCAATCGCGCCGAGGCTGGCGTCGACCTTCTTCATCACCTCCTTCTCCAGCGCGGCACGTTTCTCGGCGGTATCCGCCACCGACGGATCTTTCACCACCGCGAAGGCCATCGGCATCTGGCCCTTGAGTTGATCGGCGACACCCACCACGGCAACCTCCGCGATGGCCGGGTGCGACTGCACGGCTTCCTCGATCTCGCGCGTGCCGAGGCGGTGACCTGCCACGTTGATCACGTCGTCCATGCGGCCGAGGATGGTGTAGTAGCCCTCATCGTCGCGGATGCCCCAGTCGGACGAGGAATATATGATTGGGTCGGTGAAGGTGCTGAAGTAGGTCGACACGAAGCGCTCATCCTGCCCCCAGACCGTCGACAGGCAACCGGGCGGCAACGGCGGCACGACGCCGACGATGCCCTTCTCATTGGCGCCTGCTTCCGAGCCATCCTCGCGAAACAGTCGCAGGTCGTAGCCGTACACGGGAAACGCGGGTGAGCCGAGCTTGATCTTGCTCTCCTCGACACCGCGACAGATGGCGAGCATCGGCCAACCGGTTTCGGTCTGCCAATAGTTATCGATCACCGGGATCCCCAATTCCTTCATGATCCACTCGTGCGAGGTTTCGTCGAGCGGTTCGCCGGCAAGGAAAAGGTGCTTGAGTGACGACAAGTCGTATTTCTTAAGGAAGGCCGGATCCTGCTTCTTGAGTACACGCACGGCGGTCGGTGCGGAGAACATGACGTTGACCTTGTACTTCTCGACAATCTGCCACCAGATGCCCGCGTCGGGACGCAGCGGCGTGCCTTCGTACATGATGGTGGCCATGCCGGCGAGCAACGGGCCGTAAACAATGAAGGAATGACCGACCACCCAGCCGATATCCGAGGTCGCAAACAGCGTCTCGCCTTCCCCGCCTGCCATGATGTGCTTCATTGACGAGGCCAGCGCGACCGCATAACCACCGGTATCGCGCTGCACGCCCTTGGGCTTTCCGGTCGTACCGGAGGTGTAAAGAATGTAGCTTGGCTCGCTCGACTCCAGCCAGGCCACCGGCACGCTGGCGTCTTTATGCTTTTCGCGCAAGGTGGCGTAGTCGACATCGCGGCCTTCGACTTTCGGATATCCCTTGTCGAGTCCGCGATCGATAATCAGCACCTTTTGCGGCGGGTGCGCAGCCAGGTTGCAGGCCTCGTCGACGAGGTGCTTGTAGGGCACAGGCTTCCCGTTGCGCATGCCGGCGTCGGAGGTGACCATTAGTACCGGCGTGGCATCATCGATACGCGTCGCCAGCGATCCGGACGCAAAGCCACCGAACACGACCGAATGAATAGCGCCGATGCGCGCGCATGCCAGCATGGCAAAGCCGGCCTCTGCGATCATCGGCATATAGATCAGTACGCGATCGCCCCGTTTGACGCCGAGATCCTGATAGATCGCGGCCATGCGTTCAACTTCACGCTGCAACTCAGCGAAACTGTAGACCTTTTCTTCGTTGGTCTCCGTCGAGATGTAGATCAGCGCGTTGTCGTTTGGGCGCTTTTTGGCATGACGATCGACGGCGTTGTAGCACAGGTTGGTTTCGCCTCCCTTGAACCACTTTACGAACGGCGGGCGCGAGTAGTCGCAGATTTCCTGCGCTTCCTTGTGCCAGTCGATCAACTGCGCTTGCTCGCGCCAGAACCCATCCCGATCCTCGATGGAGCGACGGTGAAACTCTTCGTAAGACGTCATGACAACCCTCTCCCAATTCCCTCGATTGTGTGTGACAGCATAGAAATCGCCGTGCGGTTACAGCTTGGTTGTGGTGCCCTCATCGGGGCTCTTTTCGTGCGCCACGCTATGTTGACGCGGCAAGTGGCGCATCGTCTCCAATGGTATGCCACAACGAAATTCCGATTCCATGACCTCGAGCAAAGGCATCAGTGTTGCGACTACATCGGGCAAGCGCAACTGCACTTCGCTTCGCGCGCCCGAGCGCAGTTGCATGAGGACGTGATCGATGCTCACCGGCAGGCGCGTGAACCGGCTCAGGGTTTCGAGCTTGACCTCACCGCTATCGGAAATCACCTGATTGCCGCCTGCTTCCACGCCCACGGCGACCCGCTGCACTGCCACGCCGATCAACTGGCTGAGCGTGACCGCGCCACCGGCGCCGCTGCCCGAGGCGATGCCGACGGTGACTGTCATACGAATGCGCCGGTCGCGATACGACATCACCAGCTTGTCGATGGCGCGACGCAGGCGCAGCGCGAAGGCCGCGCAGCCCTCCTGATCGGTGCTTGGACAAAGCACTGCAAACTGGCCGGGCGCCATTTGCGCCACGGTATCTTCCTTGCGCACCTTGGTGGACAGGATCTTCGACAGCTTTCGATTGATCAGCTCGGCGATGTGAACACCGTGATCCTCGACCACCGCACTGAACTGGTCGATGGCGATCACCATCGCCGACAGGTGCCCGTTTCGCCGCCGCGCCAGCGCCAATTCCTGATTGCCGTGCCACTCCAGGTAGGCCTGCGTCGCGAGCCCGGAATGCGGGTCGACCGGGCTGTGCGAGGCATGTGCTTCGCGGCTCTCTTCCAGCTCACGGGTCGTTCGCGCCAGCCGCGTGAGCGCTTCGAGCCGCGCCATCAACTCAACGGTGCCAATGCCCTTGGAAATGAAATCGGTCGCACCCAGCGCACGCGCGCGACTACGCGCCGAGTCGTCTTCCTCGCCGGAGATAATGATCACCGGCAACTCGTGGATACGCGAGAGTTTGGAGGCCCGCACGCGTTCGAGCAGGCCGTAGCCGTCGAGCACTGGCATACCGAGATCGGAAATCACCACCTGAATAAGCGGATCGACAAGCAGCGCTTGCCAACCGGCCTCACCGTCGGCCTCTTCGCGCACCTCGAAGCGATCGCGAATATTTTTGCTGATCGAAGCGCGCACCATGCGCGAATCGTCCACGATCAAGACGCGCGGCAACTGGATTTCTTCGTCGCTCAAAAATTCTCTCCCGCGGCGCTCAGGCGCCGATACGCACCACGGTTCGCCCGCGGATGCGCCCCTCAATGAAGTCATCGAACGCCGTCGGCAAGTCTTCGAATTCAATCGTGCGCGTAATCTGCGCAAGATGCCGGGGATGCAGGTCGGTGGCGAGGCGATCCCATACCCGCTGCCGCGTCGGAAATCCCATGTAGCCCGAATCGATACCGAGCAGGCTGACCCCACGCAAGATGAACGGGAACACCGTGGTCTCGAGCTTGGCGCTGCCGGCATTGCCGATGCTTGCCACTGTGCCGGCCTGTTTCATGTTGGCCAGCAACCAATGTAGTACGGTGCCACCCACGTTATCGACCGCCCCCGCCCAGCGCGCGCTTTCCAGCGGACGCGCCGCGTCAAAATCGATATCGGCGCGCAACAGAATATCTTCTGCGCCCAGTCCGCGCAGGTAGTCAGCCTCATCGCGCTTGCCGGTCAGGGCCGCCACACGGTAGCCCGCTGCGCTGAGCATATCGACCGCCAGCGACCCCACGCCGCCGGTCGCCCCGGTCACCACCACAGGTCCCGCGTCCGCGTGCAGGCCGTTCGCTTCCATGCGCTCGATGCCGAGCGCCGCAGTAAAACCGGCCGTGCCCAGCGCCATCGCGTCGAACAGATTAAGCCCTGCAGGCAGCGGAACCACCCATTTGGATGGGATACGCGCGTATTCGGCGTAACCGCCATGATGCGAGACGCCGATATCGAAGCTGGTGGCGATAACCGCATCACCCGCGGCAAAGCGTGCATCGGCGCTCTCCACCACCTCGCCGGCCAGGTCGATGCCGCCGACACACGGGAATCGACGAATGATCTTGCCCTTGCCCGTGGCGGCTAGCGCATCCTTGTAATTGATGCTCGAGTAATGAACCTGAATGAGGACTTCGCCGGCATCGAGGACACTCGACTCGAACGCCTTGACCCCGCTCGATACACCGCCGTCATCACCCTGCTCGATCAAGAACGATTTAAAAGACATGTCGCTTCGTTGATCCGCGGTTGTATGGCCATGCGCGCACCGGTCTCTGCGATTGCATCGCGCGCAAACTGCGGCCTGCACGCCGCGCCAGTTGGGCAAACGCAGCCTGCACCGGCCCCTACGCAGCCTCAGAGATTACAACGAAACGCGTGCT
>CBDULG010000234.1:0-5138 GCA_965367985.1 uncultured Rhodocyclaceae bacterium | reverse complement strand
GCATACGTTTCGCCATCGAGAACAGTGACCGCATTGTCGTTCTCGCTGCTCACGAAAACGTAGCCGGTGCCTTTGGCGAGGGCCGATCCGGCCGATAAGAAAACCAGCAGACTCAGTGCGAGCAAGCGGGATCTGGAGGTCATGTCGTTCATCTCCTGCGATTCTTCGTTGTGGTTGGATTCATTGGGATACTGCGGGGGCGGCCACGGCGCTGCCCGTCATCTGAAGGAATGCTTCGGCCAGCGTGGCCGTCCCGGTGGACGCCACCAGGTCTTGCGGCCGGCCTTCGGCCAGGATTTGCCCCTTGTGCAGCACGATGACGCGGTCGGCGGCCTCGGCCTCGTCCACCAGATGAGAAGCCCAAAGCACGCCGACACCGTGTTCGCGCAGGCCCAGCACTTCATCAAGCAAGTGTCGCCGCGATGCCGGATCCAGCCCGACGGTCGCCTCGTCCATCAACAGCACGGCGGGCCGATGGACGAGCGCACGCGCGAGTTCCACCTTGCGCCGGTTCCCACCCGAGAGCTGGCGCACCGGGTCGGCTGCGCGCTCGTCAAGGCCGATACGCTGCAGTACCTCGGCAATGCGCTGCCGTGCCGCGCCGCCTCCCAAGCCGTGCAGCCGCGCGTGAAAGACCAGATTTGCCTCCACGCTCAGATCCATATCGAGCGTCATCTGCTGGAAAACCACGCCGATGCGATCGAGTGCACGTACGGGCTCGCGACGCATGTCGTGGCCGCATACACGCACCACCCCGTCGTCAGCATTGAAAAGGCCGGTGAGCAACTGGAACAGCGTGCTTTTGCCCGCACCGTTGGGTCCGAGCAGCGCCACGAATTCACCGCTCGCCACGGCAATGCTCACGCCTTTAAGTGCCTCGAGTTCGCCGTAGAACTTGTGCACGCCATCGACCTGCAACAGGAATTGCGAAGGGGTTCCCGCGTCAGGCATCGAAGAGCGCCTCGTTCGTCTGGAGTGCTGCGGTCAGCCCGGCGAGCAGGGTCGGATATTGCGCCATCAGTCCGGCGTGCAGCGCGAGCACGGCCTCGTCGTTAGGCGAACGCGGGCGGGGAAGTTCGATCGGCAAATCCAGCACCACCGTACCGGGAGCGGGCGACAGGAAGCACACGCGATCGGCCAGGGCCAGCGCTTCGCGCAGGTCGTGGGTTACGAATAGCACGGTAGACCGGCAGCGCTGCCACAGGCCGGTGAGCATCGCCCGCAGCCGATCGGCGGTGGGCGCGTCGAGCGACACGAAGGGTTCGTCCATCAATAGCAGCGTCGGTTCGATCACAAACGCGCGCGCCAAAGCGACGCGGCGCTGCATGCCACCCGACAGGCGCCCGGGATAGGCATCGAGCACATCGCCCAGTTCCATGGCCTGCAGCAACTCGCGCGCGCGCCCCGGCGCATCGGCATCCTTACCCGCGACGAGGAGCACATTGTCGAGCACGGTCAGCCACGGCATCAGGCGGGGCTGCTGGAACATGAAGCCGATACCCTCGTCGGGCATCCGGCCATCCAGGGTGACGCGGCCCTCGACGTCGCGATCGAGCCCGCCCACGATGTTGAGCAGCGTGCTCTTGCCGCAGCCGGAAGGGCCGACAACACAGACGAACTCGCCGTCGCGAACGTCGAGGCGCAGACCGGAGAGGGCGATATGCGCCTGCCCGCCACGGTCGGGGTAGCGTTTTCGGCGGATGTCGATCTCAAGCATGTTCAGCGCCTCCAGCCGGTGAGGCGTCGTTCGAGCGGACGCATGAACAGCGCCTCGACCAGCAGCACGATCGAGGCGAACACCAGGGTGTAGGCAAGGATGCCGGCGATGTCGAAAAGCTGAAAGAAGACGTTGAGCTGAAAGCCGATGCCGTTGCTGCGTCCGAGCAGTTCGACGACCAGCACGATCTTCCAGATCAGCGACAGTCCGGTGCGCGCCGCCGCCATCAGGTACGGGTAGAGTTGCGGCAGATAGACGCGGCTGAATGTCGGCCAGCGCGTCAGACGGTAGGCGTGCGCCACCTGCATCAAGCTCGAATCGATCGCGCGCGCGCCTTCGCGCACGGTCACCACCACGGTCGGGATCTTGTTGATCGCCACCGCAAGGATTGCGGCCCAGTCATTGAGGCCGAACCACACATAGCACAGGATGATCGTGACCAGCGCGGGGATGTTGAGCCCGAGCACCAGCCAGCCGTCGAGAAAGACGTCGAGCCGACGCCAGCGCCCCATCGCGATTCCGATCACGGTACCGATCAGCATCGCGGCCGAGAAACTGATTACCACGCGCGACAAGGTAATGGCCAGGTGGCTTGGCAGGGCGAGCGACAGGGTCTCGTCGACGACCCGGCCAAATACGGTGAGCGGGGCCGGTAGCGTCGCGCTGTCGAGCGCGATGGCCGCCACCTGCCACAGCAGCACAAACACCAGCAGCGAAACCAGCCGAAGGGTCGCATCGCCCGTCTGTCGAGCGCGTTTCATGCGAAACCCATGGCGCGCGGCAGGCCAGGCCAATGCGCCGGCATGAACGGATCGCCGTGCCCTTCCCCTCACCGACCGGTGTCCTCGTGCCAGAACGTGCCCTCCGCAATCGCCTTCGCGTCGCCGACCAGCGCCTTGCCCCCCTCGGTCGCGAGGATGTCGAACACTTGGCGCGCTGTCTGCTCCGCCTCGCCCATCGTCGCTGCAGGAATGCCGGCGCGAAAACCGTCGCGCAGGGCAATGAAGGTTGCATCATCCTCGACCCGCATCAGCGGGCGCAAGGTCGTCCATACTTCGTCCGACGCGCGCATGTGAGCCTTTGCCGCCGCTGACGCACGCAGGAAGGCGGAGACGGTTTCGCGGTTTTGCCGCGCCCAGCCCTCGCGAAATACCCAGCCGACAAGGGGTAGTTCGGCGTTTACGCCCAGTCCGGCGAGGATCTCCTCCATGCTTAACATTTCATGCAAGCCCGCCGCCTTCAACCGCGCGCCGTAGTGCCAGTAATTGAGCGCGGCCGACAGCTCGCCGCGCAGGACCAGTTCGTTGAGCAGAGGTGGCGCAGCAAAATCCACCTCCACGAGCGTTGCGGCGTCTTCGCCCGCGGTGCGACGGGCGTAGGCCCTGAGCAGCAGCCAGCTCTTGTCCAGCGGCCCGCCGGCGACGCCGAGCCGCTTGCCGCGCAGGTCCGCCAGCGTGTGCGCGCCCAAATCCGGCCTGACCATCAGCCCGCCCACCGCCATCGAATACGGGACGAAGGTGAAATCGCGCCCTTCCGCGCGCTGTCGGGCCACCCAGATCCAGTCGTTGACGATGATATCGACGGCCTCGCCCTGAATGGCCACGTTGGCGGCGTCCTTGAGCGCGAGCGGGACAATCTCCAGGCGGATGCCTTCACGCTCGGCGAATCCCGCGCGCTCCATCACCTCGAGTTCCCAACTGACCGTGCCGAACTGCAGGATGCCGACGCGCACCGTAGCAGGCTCGGCGGCCTGCAGCTGCGTGGAAGCGCAAACCAGCGCCACGAGCGCAATTCTGATCCCGGAAATCCAATTCATCGAATGCCTCGCCGTCTGTGTTTGACCATTGCGTTCATCGTGTCAGCGAAAGCCGCCGTCACCCGTATGTTGTGCAGGTCCGCCTTTACTGCGCGAACGGAGCGCCGTCGCGCTACGTACAAGTTCAAACGAAAGAAGCATGCTTCATGCCAACGCCCGATCGACGCACGCCCAGCCGCGCGCCTTGCGCCCTTTCGCCTCGGTCCCGCGCGCCCTTCCCGCCAGTCAGTGTGGCGCCGTGGATGCTGCGATCGGGAACAACGGTTCAACTCTGCAGCGTCGCAAGTCGCGCCGACTTACCTCATCTGCGCGAGACGCGGCCGGACGGTGCACGACGGCATGAATCATGCGTTGAAGATACGGTGTTCCCGCACGGTCGCCCGCCGCGAAGACCTTACCCATGCCACGTCGGAAGATCAAGCAGCCGCGCCCAGACGTGTCGAGAGCACGTAGCCTGTCCGGCGCCCTAATAAACGAAACGTCCGGTTTCGTGCCTCGTCGTAATCGTTCTGATCGTCCTGGCCTCGTTCACGCACGACAGGGTGCGCAATCACACGCGTGCATCCGCACGGTGTGTCAAAACGACGCAGCTGTCCCCTCGACCTGTCCCATCTTGCAATGCTCATGCTCGCACGATATCGATATCGACCGGCGCCGATATTCTATCTAATTGATTTTTATATAATTTTTATCATAGCACCACGCAGGCACGGTGATTGCTACTTGGAAAGGGCAACTCTTTTCGAGCCAATCCTTCACAGTTTTAGGAGACACCCATGCAATACGCGATGCCCGGTCAGGCTGAAGCACCTGTCCAGTTCAAGACGAAATACGACAACTTCATCGGCGGCGAGTTTGTGCCGCCTCTCAAGGGGCAGTACTTCGACGTCACCACCCCGATCAGTTTCAAACCCTTTACCCAAGTGGCCCGGTCGGGCCCTGAGGACATCGAACTGGCCCTCGATGCTGCCCATGCCGCTGCCGACAAGTGGGGCCGCACATCTGCAACCGAGCGCTCCAATGTGCTGCTGAAGATTGCCGACCGGATCGAGCAGAACGTCGAAATCCTCGCCTACGCCGAGACCGTGGACAATGGCAAGCCCATCCGCGAAACGCTGAACGCCGATATTCCACTTGCGGCCGACCATTTCCGCTATTTCGCCGGCTGCGTGCGTGCCCAGGAAGGTGGCATCTCCGAGATCGACGAGAACACGGTGGCCTACCACTTCCATGAACCGCTGGGGGTCGTCGCCCAGATCATTCCCTGGAACTTCCCGATCCTGATGGCCGCGTGGAAGCTCGCGCCTGCCATCGGCGCCGGCAACTGCGTCGTGCTCAAGCCGGCCGAATCGACACCGATCTCGATCCTGATCCTCGCAGAGCTGATCGCCGATCTGCTGCCCGCGGGTGTACTTAACATCGTCAACGGTTTCGGTCGCGAGGCCGGCGTGCCGCTGGCGAACAGCACCCGCATCAACAAGCTCGCCTTCACGGGTTCGACCTCCACCGGCCGCCTGATCGGCCAGGCCGCCGCCAACAACCTGATCCCAGCGACGCTGGAGCTGGGTGGCAAGTCGCCCAACATCTTCTTCGAAGACATCATGG
>CBDULG010000233.1:0-5179 GCA_965367985.1 uncultured Rhodocyclaceae bacterium | reverse complement strand
ATGTGGTTGTGAATCGTGATCACTGCCGAGCCGGCGAACAGCAGACCGACGGCTTCGAGGTTCTGATTCATGAGCAGACTGCCGGAGTCGCCACCCGCGGCCATCGCGGTGGTCAGAATCTGATGGCGAAATTGCGCCACGCCGGCAGCGCCGTAGCCGACGCTGATCGTCGCATTGGTGGCGATCACGGTGCCGGCGGTGACCTCGGTGGTCCGCCCGACCTTCAATACCGGATCGAGAGGCAGCGCCTGACTTAGGCCCGTGGGGACCACCAGACCGAGGATTGCGGCGATCACATTGCGACTGGCGGTGGGCTTTGCCAGCGCCGCGTCGATAAGGTTGTAACCGCTGGCGCCGAAAACGATCTCCTCGAAGCGATCGAGGGTGGCGATGGTATCGCCGGGAAACTCGCCGCCATCGAAAGGCCCGGGCTGCAGGATCGCGTCGCCGATATTGGCCGCGTTGGTGTTGGCCAGCACATGGTTATTGCTCAGGATGCGGATGTTTCCGTCCGCGTCGTCGATCGCTCGCATGTCGCGTACCAGGCAGCCAAAGGTGCCCGCCGTGATGTTGTAGTGGCCGATGCTGAAGCCGGGCTGGGCGGGACGCAGCTTGGTGTCGAAGGCAAGCGCTTCGACGGGCCCGACTTCGATCACGTCGGTGGGTACGCCGTCGATCATCTCCGGTACCAGCGCGGCTTTGGAGAGTTTGTCTTTCGCCACCTTTTTTTCGACCAGCACCAACACGCACCAATTTTCGGACGGCTTCCCGCCCTTGGTTTTCAGTCCGACACCCACGCCAACCACATTGTCCTTGGCCATCAGTTCGCGTTCGTTTTTGGCCTGGGTTTCCGCGATCATGGCGGATTCAATCACTGCCTCCGGTCGCGGGATCACGTCCTGGCCGCGCTTGGATTTCGCGAACGATTGCCAGGTGTCACGCAGGGATTCCCCGGCCTTGCGTTCGCGGTCCGAGAATTGCTTCATCGTGTCAGTCATGGGATCCATTCTCCAAAAATTCGAATCTGATCCAGAGACGGTTCAATCCGTCTGGACTGACTTCAGCATACGAATCCCCGGCAGGCGACGAAGTTAATCCCTGCACAAAAACGCGGTGTGCTATTCCCCGCGCCCTTCGCTCACCGCGCAAATTGCCAGAGATTGAGCAGCAGCAGAATCACGCACAGCACCTGCCACACCGCGAGCGGATTTTTTTTCATCAGCGGCTGGCGCTGAATGTCCGCTTCGAGTTGCGCGTTGGGGACGGTGAAGTCCTGCAGAAATTCCGAGAAGGCGGCGTAGCGCTGGCGCGGGTTGGGTTGCAGGGCTTTTTGCAGGCAGCCTTCGATCCACGGCGGCAGGTCGTGGCGGCGGTGGCGGGCAGGGATGTAGCTCAATTCTGAATAGGACTTGAGGCTGACCCGTTTGACCGCCGGTTCGTCGAAGGGCAACTGGCCGGTGATCATTTCGTAGGTGATCACGGCGAGCGAGAACAGGTCGGCGCGGAAGCTGCCGGGCTCGCCCATGAGGTATTCGGGGGCGACGTAGTTGACGCTGCCTTGCGGCACGGATTTGTCGAGCGGGGTGGCGATTTCATCGGTGCCGGCAATCAGCGCGGTGCCAAAGTCGAGAATCTTCACCCGTCCATCGCGGTTGAGCATGATGTTTTCGGGCTTGAGATCCTGGTGCACGATGTCGGCGCGCTGAAAGGCGCGTAGCCCGGCGACGATCTGGCGGACGATGTCGCGCACGGCGTCGAGCGGCGGATTGGGGTGGTCCTGCATCCATTCGCGCAGGTTCATGCCTTCGATGTGTTCGCCGAGGTAATACATGAACTGCCTGTCGCCGCCCGCGGGGTACGTCTTCATCACGTTGGGATGATCGATGCGCTGGCCGACCCATTCTTCGCGGATGAAGCCGTCAAGATATACCGCGTCCTCGGCAAAGTTCAGCGACGGCGCTTTGAGGACATAGTGCTGTGCGCTGTCGATGTCCTTGACGCGGTACATGTGGCTGCGCGTGCCGGAGAAAATGACGTCGAGCACTTCGAAACCGTCGATGCGGTTGCCCGCCACCAGCACGGGCGGGATCGGCCGTTGCATGAGGCGGCGGTGGGTTTCTTCCAGTGTCTCGAGCGGCAGGGCGTCGATGGCGACGATGAGCGCCGAGAGATTGTCGTCCGAGCCGGCGGCGAGCGCAGCATCCACCAACGCGCGGGCGCTGGCTTCGAGGTCGTCGCCCGCTGCGGTGAGCAGTTCGCGGATGCGCGCTTCGGGCAGCGGGCCGTGCACGCCGTCGGTGGTGAGCAGGACGCGGTCGCCCGCTTCGATTTCGCGGGTAAGGTGGTCGACTTCCAGATGGGAGTCGGCGCCCAGCGCGCGGGCGAGGAATTCGCGCCCGCCCTCGATCATCACGTGGTCGCGGGTGAGGCATTCGAGCTGACCGCCGCGCAGATGCCAGATGCGTGAATCACCCGCATGGAATACATGCAGCGTATTGGACTTGACGACCGCGGCGGAGAAGGTGGTGAGCAGGCTGTCACGGGTGCCGTGACGCGCCGCGTTCTGCCGGAACACCCAGTGGTTGAGGCCGTTGAGCACCGTGCCCGCGGCCTTGCGGACGCTCCACGTGGGCGGCGTGGCAAAGTAGTCGGTGATGAAGCAGGTCACCGCCATCTGGCTGGCGATCTCGGAGTCGGCCGCGCTGCTCACGCCATCGCACATCACCGCGGCGGCGCCCTTGAGGTCGCGCTCGCTACCGTCGGGCAAATGTGCGGCGAAGGCGTCCTGATTGACCGGCTTCAGTCCGGCGACGGAGTGGCCGCCAAAACGGACTTCAAGGCGTGTGCTCATGGGCAGGACTTCCCCGAAAACGTTGTGGCGGGCTGAAGCCCTACATGCCCGATTGCGCATCGTAGGGCGGGCTTCAGCCCGCCATCGTCATGATAGCGAGTTACAGAACAACGCGCGTCGTTCAGCTCACCCGGATCAGTTCGACCGAGCCATCGTCGCGCACTTCCGCCATGTGACCTTCCGGCTCTTCCATGAACAGCAGGATGATGAAGCCGAGTACCGCGGTCAGCGCGATCACGCCGAAGAACACTTCGTAGCTCACGAACGACAGCACGGTGAGATAGACCACCGCACCGACGTTGCCGTAGGCGCCCGTCATGCCGGCGATCTGGCCGGTGAGGCGGCGTTTGATCAGCGGTACCACCGCAAACACGGCGCCTTCGCCGGCCTGCACGAAGAAGGAGCAGGCCATCGCCACGGCGACCGCAACCCACAGCGGCCAGCTGGCGTTGGTCGTCGCCATCAGCGCGTAGCCGCCAGCCAGTCCGGCGGTGAGAATGAGCAGGGTTTTCTTGCGGCCGAAGCGGTCGGAAATCCAGCCGCCGCCGGGCCGCGACATGAGGTTCATGAAGGCGTAGGCAGAGGCCACCAGACCGGCATAGACCGGATCGAGGCTGAAGGTGTCGGCAAAGAACAGCGGCAGCATCGACACCACCGCGAGTTCCGAGCCGAAGGTGGCGAAGTAAAGCACGTTCAGAACCGCCACTTGCTTGAACTTGTAGCGGTGCATTTTCGGCACCGGCTTGGCGAACACTTCGTGATTGACCTGCCAGGCGCCATAGCAGTCGTAGATGAAGATCGCGCCGAGCGCGATGTAGGTGCCCAGTGCGGCGTTCTCGGAGATCAGTTGCACGCCGGCCGGGGAGAGCTTCCAGGTGAGCAGCGCGAGGGCGCCATACATCGGCAGTTTCATGAGCAGCAGGAAGAAAAAGTCGCCGCGGCTGGTCACTTCCAGGCCACCGCTCTTTTTCGGCTTGAAGTATGTCGAACCCTTCGGCGTGTCGCTCACGCCCATGTACCAGATCACGCTGAACAGCAGGCTCAGCGCGCCGGTGATGCCGATGGCGTAGCGCCAGCCGTCGTCGCCGCCGAACACCAGCGCCAGCGTCGGCAGCGCCATGGCCGCCGCAGCCGAACCGAAGTTGCCCCAGCCACCGTAGATGCCTTCCGCGGTGCCCAGCTCATTGGCCGGGAACCACTCGCTCACCATGCGGATGCCGATCACGAAACCGGCGCCGATGAAGCCGAGCAGAAAGCGCGCGATGGCCGCCTGGGTGAAGTCATCGGCGAGCGCGAACATGAAGCACGGAATGCTTGAGATGAACAGCAGCGCGGCATAGGTGATGCGCGGACCGAACTTGTCGGTGACCATGCCGATGAGGATGCGCGCCGGAATGGTAAGTGCCACATTGAGAATCAGCAGGGTCTTGACCTGACCCGGTTCCAGTCCCAGCGACTGCGCAATCGCGGCAAGCAAGGGCGCATGATTGAACCACACGAAAAAGGTGATGAAGAAGGCGATCCAGCTCATGTGCAGGATCTTCATTTTTCCGCTGAATGACAGCAGATTGAAACCGGTGTCTTTGCTCATCGCATCAACTCCCAAGGTAAAAAAAATCGTGTGGCGGGCCAAGCGGTGCCGGCGGCGCCCCGTGAAGGGGGGCCGCACCGCTCGGGCGTCGCGGGGATCTATTGCTGCGGCAGCGTGCTCAGAGGTGAAGGAAAACGATGCCGTTTTCGACCTTGACGTCGAAGTGGCGAGTGCAGCCCACGTCGGGCGCCTCGGCCTGGCCGTCCTCGAGCTGGATCTTCCAGTTGTGCAGCGGGCAGGTCACGGTGTGGCCGTGGACGATGCCTTGCGACAGCGGTCCGCCCTGGTGCGGGCATTTGTCGTGCACCGCGAAGACCTGATCATCGGAGGTGCGGAATATGGCGATATCGCCGTGCTTTGCGCTGCTCAGCACGCGTGAGCCCAGCACCGGAATGTCGTCTAAGGCGCACAGGCGCCGCCATGCGGTATTGACTTCGACCAGCACGACCGTGTTCGTGTCCATGGCTCAAACCTCCGCGGCGCGCGTCGCGGCGCCGATGTCGTAGTCGCTGCAGGGCTCGCCGGCCGCGCCAGCGCCCCATGCTTCCCATTCATCCCATTCGCTCATCGTGGTTCTCCTCAAGCGGGCAGCGCTTCAAAGGCACGGCGCAGTTCGGGTTTGGCGGCGTTTTCCTGCCACGGATCCTTGTAATCCTGCAGCGCGAACAGCAGCCGCTCGTAAAGCGCCTTGCGGTTGTCGGCGTCGTCGAGCACCAGCTTCTTGACATGGTCGAGAC
>CBDULG010000232.1:0-5203 GCA_965367985.1 uncultured Rhodocyclaceae bacterium | reverse complement strand
CGGGTGGGTGGCGACCACAGGCAGATCGAGGGCTGCGGCCAGATGCACCGCGTCGCGCACATAGGCGTGCGTACCGGACTGAGCGGCGCGTTGCAGCTCGATGTAATAGGCGTCTGGGAAGCGCGCCGCCCAGGCGCGCGCAAGCTGCTCGGCGTGCGCCGTGTTGCCGTTGATCAGCGCCTGGCCAACGTCGCCATCGAGCGCGCCGGACAGGCAGATCAGGCCCGATGCAGCGCCATCGTCGAACCATTCGGCGCGCATTTGCGCGCGGCCGCGGTGCTTGTTGGTGAGATAGGCGCGCGTCAGCAACTCGCATAATTGACCGTAGCCGGTGAGGTCACGGCAGATCAGCAGCACGCGGAAGGGCTTGTCGCGCTCGGCCGCGTTGCTCACCCAGGCATCCACACCGATGATCGGCTTTATTCCCTTGCCGCGTGCCGCGCGGTAGAACTTGACCATGCCGAACAGGTTGGCCAAATCGGAGATACCAAGCGCCGGCATGGCGTCCGCCGCGGCGCGCGATACCGCCTCGCCGATTTTGACGATGCCGTCGGAAATCGAATATTCGGTGTGCAGTCGAAGGTGGATGAAGCGCGGTTCGGTGGGCGTCGTCATGGACGTAATTCTACCGCGCGGTGACACTGCGCAGAGACGCGAAGCTACATCCAGCCGATCGATCTGAGCAGCGTAATGCCCACGCTCGCGGTGACAATCGAACCGAGTGTAGTGAGTACGATGATGTTGGCTGCCAGCGTGGCATTGCCACCCATCGCGCGCACCATCACATAGCTTGCCGCCGCCGTCGGTGCGCTCGACATCAGCAGCAACACGCCCATTTCGATGCCGCGGAAACCAAGCAGCCGGCCGCCAAGGACGAAGATCACCGGCACGGCAATCAGCTTGACCACGGCGGTGAACACGGTGTTGCGCATCTCCTCCCGCAGCCGCTTGAAATTCAGCGACGCGCCGGTGCACAGCAGTGCCAGCGGCAGCGTCAGGTCGGCGAAATACTGACCGGACTTGATCACCAAATCAGGCATCGGGATGGCCGCCCATGACACCGGCAAGGCGAGCACGATGCCGATGATCAGCGGGTTGGTGGCGATGCCCTTAAGCACTTTTCCGACGCTGCGGTTAGCGTCCAGCGATCGGTTGAGGGTGATCACCGCAAGCACGTTGTAAAGAATGGTGATCAGGCCGAGATACAGCGACGCCGCCGCCAGGCCCTCCGCGCCGTAGGCGTTGACGCAATAGGCCAGCCCGATGATCCCCATGTTGGAGCGGAAGCCGCCCTGCACCACCACGCCGCGGTCCTGCGGTGGCTCCACCCAACGGCCGGCGAGCCATTCGAGGAGCAGGAAGACAAGCAGCGTGGCGACTGCACCGAAGAGGATCAGCTCGACGTTGGCGGCGCGCTCGAAGCGCGTCTGGCTGATGCTGAT
This sequence comes from uncultured Rhodocyclaceae bacterium, assembly GCA_965367985.1. Taxonomy (GTDB): domain Bacteria; phylum Pseudomonadota; class Gammaproteobacteria; order Burkholderiales; family Rhodocyclaceae; genus Nitrogeniibacter. Next base: position 3,761 of record CBDULG010000232.1, on the reverse strand, counting down.
GAATAGCAGCGCCGGCAGCGCAACGTTGAACACCAGTCGCGAGCCACTCTCGACGAACGCGCTGTCGATCAGCCCAACGCGCATCAGCCAAACGCCGAGCGCGATAATGATGAAGATCGGTCCGGTCACCGAGAAGGAGAATTCAAGCACCTCCAGAAATTCGCTCATTGTTTCGCCCCTGCGGCGCAAAAAAAAAGTTGTGAGTCTATGGGAAGTCGGCGCACACGGCCATCGCGCGCCGATCGTGCAAATCATCCCCTTCGGGTATGCACATAAATTGTTTGCAAACGTCTCTGCTTCCGTACCGGCCGCCGGCCGCCGTATAATCGGGAGACTTCACCCTGTGCGGCACCCGCCCGAAACCATGATCCGCGTACTCAAGCATGTCGAGGCACTCACCCGCCACCGCGACCGAACCTTGCTGGAAGTCGGCGTGACTTCCGCGCTGTTCGAATTGCTCGATTGCGAGGTGGTCAATCTTTTCAAGGTGCAGCAAGCGGGCAGCCAATCCGTGCTGCACCGCCTCGCCCATGTCGGTACCGATGGCGTGCGCTATTGTGACAGTGACTTCGAGCGCACCGATACGGTGATTGCGCTGGCGACACGCGAAGCGTATATGCAGTGCGTGACCGAGGAACACATTGTCATCGAGGCCGCCAACGGCTCGGACGCCTCGAACTATTATTTGCCGATTGCTTACGACGGCAAGGTCGCCGGCATGGTGGAAATCGTCGCGCGCACTGCGCTCGATGACGAAGGCATCACCCTCGCGCTGGGTTTTGTCAATCTCTACAGCAACTACCTCAGCCTGCTCGACTACAGTCAGCGCGATTCGCTCACCGGGCTGCTCAACCGCCGCACCTTCAACGAGAACCTCAACAAGATTCTCGACGCGCTGCAGCCCATGCCGGTCGACGCCGCCATGCTGCCCGGCACGGAGCGCCGTGAGTTGCATGCCGATCAGCCGCACTGGCTGGCCGTTATCGACGCCGATCACTTCAAGCGCATCAACGACGAACACGGCCATCTGTACGGTGATGAAGCCTTGGTGCTGATCGCCAACATGATGCGCGAGAGCTTTCGCTACGAAGACAAGCTGTTCCGCTTCGGCGGCGAAGAATTCGTCGCAGTGCTCAAGCCGGCCAGCTTCGAGCACGCCGAGCGGGCGCTCGAACGATTCCGCGAGAAGGCCGAGCAATTCGAGTTTCCGCAGATCGGCCAGGTGACCATCAGCATCGGCTTCACCGCGCTGCGTGCCGGCGACACTGCCGCGTCGGCGCTGGGCGCGGCTGACGAAGCGCTCTACTATGCCAAGGCGCATGGCCGCAACCGGTGCTGCGCATATCACGCGCTGGTCGAAGCGGGCGTCATCCTGCCGCGGGTATTCAGCGAAGCGGAATCGTCGCGCGAAGACACCGATCTTTTCTGATCGACAGGCCGCTAGCGGCGCGCGGCCTCGTCGCGCGCCTTGACGAGCGCCGCTTCACGCTGCGCATCGGCCGCTTCGATAGCGGCGCGTTGGGCTGCGCTGAGCGGTGCGCCGCGCTGCTGCTCGAGACTCGCGATCACACGGCGCCCGGTATCGGTGATGCGCTGCGCGTCAGGCATGCCGCGCCGCACGGCCGCCGCCGAGACACCGGCAATGCGGGCCACTTGGGTGACGAAATCACGCTCGATCCTCACCCGCTCGGCCTTGAGGTAGGCGGCACCGGCCGGTGTGGGCAGGGGGCCGGCGGCCAGCACGAGGCTGGCGACGAGCGCCATCGCGAGGCCGGCGAACGCGCGCACCACGCCAGCGGGCCCAATCATCATGCGCACTCGAGCACGGTCGAGCCGGTGGTCCGGCCCGCTTCCAGATCGCGATGCGCAGTGGCCACGTCCGCCAGCGGATAGCGCTGGTTGATCTCGATGCGCACATCGCCGCTGCGCACCACGGCGAAAAGTTCATCGGCCATCGACAACAGGGCGTCGCGCTCCGCCGCATAGCCGAACAGCGTGGGCCGGGTGAGAAACAGCGAGCCCATCTTGGCGAGCAGGCCGATGTCGAATGGCGGCACCACGCCCGACGCATTACCGTATGAAACCATCATGCCGCGCGGCTTGAGGCACGCCAGCGAATCCATGAAGGTGGCCTTGCCGACGCCGTCGTAGACCACGGGCACGCCGGCGCCATCGGTGAGTTCCTTGACGCGCTCGGCAAAGCTTTCACGCGTGCGGACAATGGTGTGATCGCAGCCGTGCGCACGTGCCAGCGAAGCCTTGTCGTCCGAACCCACGATACCGATTACGGTGGCGCCAAGCGCCTTGGCCCACTGGCACAGGATGAGGCCGACGCCGCCCGCGGCGGCGTGCACGAGAATCGTCTCGCCAGCCTGTACGCGATAGGTTTGCCGCAGCAGATACTGCGCCGTCAAGCCCTTGAGCATCATGGCCGCCGCCGTTGCATCGTCGATGTCATCGGGCAGCTTGACCAGCCCACCGGCCGGCATCGTGCGTGCCTCGGCGTAGGCGCCGAGCGGGCCGCCGGCATAGGCCACCCGATCGCCGGGCGCGAACCCGCTCACATCCTCGCCGACCGCGGTAATCACGCCCGCAGCCTCGGTTCCCAGCGCCGAGGGCAACACCACCGGGTAGATGCCCCGCCGGTGGTAGGTGTCGATGTAGTTCAGCCCGACCGCGGTGTGACGCACACTCACCTCGCCCGCCGCCGGCGCCGGCACCTCGACCGCCTCCCAACTGAGCACCTCGGGTCCGCCATTGGTCGAAATTCGGATCGCATGTGTCATGGTGGGGCCTCCGGGCGTCATCGAACGATGGAAAACCCGATTCTAAACTGCGTGTGGTCGCTGCGATCGTAGTCGAGCAAGGTTTCGCCTTCGCCGTCGAAGTATTGCAGGTGCACGAACGCGCCGACCGACGAGAAGATGCTCTGACGCAGCGGATATGACACATCGACCTGGGTGCTGCCCTTGCCGGCGTTTCCGCGACGTAGATTGACCCGTGCCAGCCAGCCGTCATCACGCCCGGCACGCAGGCCAAGTTCGCCGTACCCGCGGTAGCGCTGGATGTCCTCGTTGTCCGATTTTTCCAGATAGCTCCAAAGCTTCGGCGCCAAGCCGATGTGGCTGAGTCCGTCTCCGAAACGGTAGCGCCAGTCGATCTCGACGAACGCGGTGTTGACGCTGCGTGAATCCTCGCCCTCGCGCCCATTCGATTCGTGCTCGAGGCCGGCGCGCCAGTCGAGGCGGTGACGGCTGTTCGGCGCCATCGGCACGGCAAACCGGTAGAAAAAGGCCGGACGGTAGCTGGTGTCGCGGAACGGCGCCGAGCGTGTCGATAGGTCCCACAAGGAGGTTTGCGTATAGCCGAAGTGCAGGCCTTCGAGGATGGGTAGCATGCGCACCACCGAACCCTCTCGATCGAACAGGCGATACTTGAAACTGAGTTGAAAGCGCGCGTTGGCGCCGCCGTTGGCGCCAACGAGGAAATACATCGGGTCATAAAACGACAGCGCCGGTTCGGCCGTGGCTTCTTCGCGCGTCGTGCCCGCGCCGCTCACGCGCACCGCCGGGTCCTCGCCTACCGCCCAGCCGACACGTTCGGCGATCAACATCGCGCGCGACGAAGAATCATCCGCAAGCCGCAGCACGGTGAGGCCCAGCAACTGCGGTGGCCAATCAAAGCGGTAACGGCGCAGCGCGCCGCTTTGCGTGCCGTCGGCGATGAGCGTAACGCGCACTCGGCGCTGGCCCAGATCCAGG
>CBDULG010000231.1:0-5230 GCA_965367985.1 uncultured Rhodocyclaceae bacterium | reverse complement strand
TACGGCACGATCAACCAATCGGTGGCCGATCCGGTGTTCGGGCGCTGACCCGTCGCCCGACGCTTGATATTTGATACAGGATGCTTATGAATACGGCGCTTTTTCGACTGATTCTCGCCTGCATGGTGCTCGTTGGTTTCGGCGCGCCGGGTGGTGCGGTTGCCGCCCCCAGCGTGCTCATCGAGCGTATCGTGGCGGTGGTCGACAACGATCCGATTACCGCGTCGGCGCTCGACGAGCGAATTGAACGGATCAAGCGCCAGTTTGCGCGTCAAGGGCAGCAGCTGCCGCCCGACGACGTACTCGAACGCCAGGTTCTCGAACAACTCGTCCTCGAGCGTGCGCAGGTCCAGCGGGCCGCCGAAACCGGTCTGCGCATCAATGACGACGAACTCGGCCGTGCCATCGAACGTGTTGCCGCGAGCAACGACATGAGCGTCGACGCCTTTCGCACTGCGCTGGAAAGCGACGGTGTCGCGTGGCCGACATTCCGCGACAACATCCGTCAGGAGATGCTCATAGCGCGTTTGCGTGAGCGAGAGGTCGATGGGCGGGTGGTGGTAACGGATGCCGAGATCGACAACTATCTTAGGAAGAATGCGGGCGCAGCGGCGAATTCGGGACAGGAGTACCGGCTTGCGCACATCTTGCTGCGCGCGCCGGAAGCGGCCAGCCCGGAGCAATTGCAGGCGATCGAGCAACAGGCCGAATCCTTGCGTCAGCGCATCCAGGCGGGCGAGGACTTTGCTACGCTCGCCGCCGAGTATTCCAACGCGCCCGATGCACTGCAGGGCGGCGATCTGGGGTGGCGCGGGGTCGACAGCATCCCGGCACTGTTCGTCGAAGCGGCGGGGCGATTGACGCCGGGCCAGGTGTCCCCCGTATTTCGCAGTCCGGCCGGTTTCCACTTGCTGCAAATGGTTGATCGGCGTGGTTCCAGCGATGTTGCGGCACCCGTCGCGCAAACGCGCGTCAGCCACATTCTCGTCAAGACGTCTGCGCTGGTGAGTGACGCGGAGGCGCGCCAGCGCCTCGAAACGTTGCGCACGCGCATCCTCAACGGCGAGAGCTTTGCTGCCCTGGCGCGCGCCAATTCGGCCGACCTGTCGGCCGCCAAGGGCGGCGAGATCGGTTGGGTGTACCCGGGCGATACGGTGCCTGAATTCGAGCGCGCGATGGATCTGCTGCAGCCCGGGCAGTTGAGCGAGCCGGTGCAGACGCCGTTCGGTTGGCACCTGATCCGCGTCGAGGAGCGTCGCGTGGAGGACATCTCGGACGAGCGCAAGCGCGCGCTGGCACGCAATACGCTGCGCCAGCGCAAGGCCGACGAAGCCTACGAGGACTGGCTGCGCCAGTTACGCGACAGCGTGTTCGTCGAGTACCGCCTCGACGACATCAACTGAACCCGGCGATGCCAGCCGCGCCCGTACTGGCCGTCACCAGCGGTGAACCGGCGGGCGTTGGCCCCGAGCTTTGCCTGCGCCTCGTCGACGTCGCCTGGCCCGGGCGCGTGGTGGTGCTGGCCGATCGCGAGCTGCTCGCCGCGCGCATGCGTTCCGCCGGTCTCGATATTCCGTTATACGACTACGCGCCAGATCAGGCGCCGCCGCCGGGCGCGCTGGAGCTCGTGCATTGTCCGCTGGCGCGGCCGGCCCAATGCGGCCGCCTCAATCCGGCCAACGCGCAGGCCGTGCTGGCCATGCTCGACCGCGCCGTCGCGGGTTGCCGGCGTGGCGAGTTCGCCGGCATGGTCACCGCGCCGGTGCATAAAGGCGTGATCTGCGATGCCAGGGTCGCCTTCTCCGGCCACACCGAGTACCTGGCTGCGGCTACCGATACACCGCGCGTGGTGATGATGCTGGTCGGTGGCGGCATGCGCGTGGCGCTGCTCACCACCCACTTGCCGCTGTCCGCGGTGAGCGCCGCAGTTACTGCGACGAATCTCGCCGAAACGCTCGACATCCTGCATCACGACCTGGTAAATCGCTTCGGCATTGCGCAGCCGCGCATCCTTGTCGCCGGCCTCAATCCGCACGCGGGCGAGGGTGGCCACATGGGGCGCGAGGAAATCGACGTCATCGAGCCCGTGCTCGATCGTCTGCGCACCAAAGGCATGCAACTTGTCGGCCCGCTGCCGGCCGACACCTTGTTCGTCCCCAAGACGCTGCAGACCGGCGACGCCGTGCTGGCGATGTATCACGATCAGGGCTTGCCGGTGCTCAAGCACGCCAGCTTCGGCGGTGGTGTGAACGTGACCCTCGGCTTGCCGATCGTGCGTACCTCGGTTGACCACGGGACGGCGCTCGATCTCGCGGGCAGCGGCACGGCCGACCCGGGCAGCCTGTTCGCAGCGGTACGCCTCGCCTTCGAAATGAGCGCAGCTCGATGAGCCACCAGGCGCGCAAACGCTTCGGTCAGAATTTTCTCACCGATGCCCATATCATCGGCAGGATTGTCGATGCGATTGGGCCGCAGCGCGGTCAGCATGTAGTGGAGATCGGGCCGGGACTGGGGGCATTGACCGTGCCACTGCTCGAACGGCTCGACCATCTCGATGTCGTCGAGATCGACCGCGATCTCATCGCCCGCCTGCGCCAGCGCTACGACGACACGCAGCTGACAATCCACGAAGGCGATGCCCTCAAGTACGATTTTGCGTCGCTCGGCACCGATCTGCGCATCGTCGGCAATCTGCCCTACAACATCTCGACGCCGATCCTGTTTCACCTTGCCGACTTTGCCGCCAACGTGCGCGACATGACTTTCATGCTGCAAAAAGAGGTGGTGACGCGCATGGTGGCCGCGCCGGGCAGCCGCGATTACGGCCGCCTTTCGGTGATGTTGCAGTACCGCTTTCGCATGGGCAGCCTGTTCGACGTGCCGCCCGACGCCTTTCGCCCGGCGCCCAAGGTGACGTCGAGCATCATACGCATGGTGCCGCGTGCTGCCGAGACGCTTGGCGCCGATGATGCGGTGCGCCTCGGGCGCATCGTCACGGCTGCGTTTGGCCAGCGGCGCAAGACCTTGCGCAACACGCTGCGCGAGTTCATCGACGAGACCGCGCTGGGTGCGCTGGGGATCGATCCGGGGGCACGTGCGGAACGGCTGGCCGTCGCCGATTTCGTGGCTATTGCCAATCACTGCACGCACGCCGAATCGAACTAAAAGAGCCGGGCGGACCCGGCTTTTTCACGGCGTTGACGCGACCTCAGGCTTTCTTCACGGTGCACGTGTTCGCGCCGAACAGCGTATAGGCGGGGCACCAGCCAATCACGCCGGTGGCCAGCGGCACCAGGCCAATCCACGCCCACAGCGGGCCACCCATCACCGCCCAGATCACCAATGCCGCGCCGATGGCGATGCGCAGCACTTTGTCGATGGCACCTACGTTCGTTTTCATGACTTTCTCCTTTTTGCTGATCAATCCGACGAGGCCATTGAAGCAAATCGGCGGTACGCGCGTCTGTAACCTTGGTTACATAGGCCGGGTGTGTCGGCGCGACGCACGCCGCCTGCTACAGTGAATGCGATGAGCCAGATCTTCATTTCCTATCGGCGCGAAGACAGCGCCGGCCATGCAGGACGCCTGCAGGAAGCGCTCGAACGCCATTTCGGCGATGACAGCGTGTTCCGCGATGTCGAGGATCTGCCGCCGGGGCGGTCGTTTCCCGAGGCGCTTGCCGCGCGACTCGATGGTAGTGACGTGATGCTGGTGGTGATCGGTTCGCGCTGGTTGCGCGCCGAACGCGACGGCGTGCCGCGGCTCTCCCTGCCCGATGATTACGTGCGCATGGAGGTCTCCCGCGCGCTCGACAAGGGCATCCCGGTGGTGCCGGTATTGATCGACGAGACGCCGATGCCCCAGCCCGGCGAGCTGCCCGATGCACTGCGCGGCCTGGCCGAGCGACATGCGGTGCGCGTCGCCGATGCCGGCTGGCCGGACGATGTCGCGCGCTTGATCGCCGCGCTGGAAACCGCGCTCGGTGAGCGCAGCCCGACGCCGGTGCGGCACCGGCGTTCCTTATTGGGTGCGGCCGCAATTGGTGCGGCATTGCTCGTCGCGTGGACTCTGTGGCCGCAGGCGCCCGAGCCGCCGGTCGGCGTCTGGCAGGCGACGGTACGCTATTCATGGGGCGACGCGCATGTCGAGCGATTCCGTTTCGAGCGTGCCGGCGCGAGCATCGACGGCACGGCGAGTTTCCTCGGCGTTGACCGCGCGATCGACGAAGTGAGTTGGGCGGACGGGCAGTTGCGCTTCGTCACCCACTCGCGTGCCACCGCTGGCGACGAGACGCGCGAGATTACGCACCGCTACCGCATCGCGCGCGAGGGCGAGCGACTGAAGGTGACCTATGTGGCGCAGGGCGGGTTCTCGCCGGAATCTCCGCTGGTGTATTTCGCCGAAGCGATCCGCTCGTCCGAGTAGTCGCCGCGCGCCTGCGTCAACCGGCCGCCACCCGCCTTAGGCCGGCGGCATCGACTATTTCAATCTGCTCGCGCGCCAGCCGCACCAGGCCCTGTGCGGCGAACCCCTTGAGTAGCCGGCTGACGATTTCACGCACGCTGCCCAACTCGTCGGCCAAGTGCTGGTGCGTCGTGTGCACGACGCGGCCCTTGCCCAGCAGTACGGCCGCGAGGCGCTGGTCGAGTTTGTGAAAGGCAACCTCCTCGACGAGCTGCATGAGATCGGCAATGCGCTCGGCGAACAGATGAAAGACGAACGCGCGAAACACCGATTCATTGAGCAGATCGTCGAACACCGGCTTGGGCAGCATCACCAGCTCGGTGTCGGTTTCGGCGATACCGCGGGCGTTGTAGTCCACCTGGCCGAGCAGGCAGGAGGACGAGATCACGCAGGTCTCACCCGGCGTGACGCGGTAGAGCGGCAACTCGCGGCCGTTGGGGGACGCCTTGATGACGCGAATCGCCCCACTGACCACGAACGGAAAGCCGTCGCAGGCCTGATGATCGTCGAACAGCACGGTGCCGGCCGGCACCTTGAGCCACTGCACGCGTGCCAGCACGCTATCGCGCGCCACCGGCGGCAACTCGGCCAGCATCGGGTAGCACTGCGCTAGTTCGCTTTCCCGTGACATGGCGCTCAGGTGTTCAGGGCCAGTTCGACGAGTACCGGTGCGTGGTCGGAGGGACGCTCCAGTTTGCGCGGCGCCTTGTCGATGGTGCAGCGCGCGCAGGCCGCAACCAGCGGTGCCGAGAGCAGCAGGTGATC
>CBDULG010000230.1:0-5240 GCA_965367985.1 uncultured Rhodocyclaceae bacterium | reverse complement strand
CACGACGCCGGTTTCGGAAACACGTGTCTCGGTGGTGAGATCGGGATTCTGAAACACGGTGATGCGGATGATGTCGCCAGGTCCGAGCTGGTACTCGGCGGTTTGCTGCGCCCGCGCGCCGGTCGTCAGGAAAATCATAGCGGCGGCGAACATCAGAAATTGGGCAATGACACGGTGGGTCATGGACAAACGGCTCTCCAGGGAAATACGAAAGGTTGAAAGAATCCGGCGCGAGGCGTGGCGGCCCTACTTCAGTCCGGACACGCCACGCTCCAGCGTCTCTGCGCTCAACGGCATCGAATCGCCCGATGCCGATTCTTCCGCCGAGGGAGCATCGACCGCCATGCCGGCATCGACGGTGGATGCAGTCGGCGCGGTGAACTCGCCCTTGTACTCGATCGTCGCGGTATCGCGCAGTCGCTTCATTTCGGCGCGCGCCATCTCAGCTTTCTTTTGATTAGTGAGAAAGCGTTCAATGAATGGGGTGGCCTTTTCGAGATCCATCGGCTGGGCGCGAGAACCGGCAAGGAACATCACGCGCACACCGTCGGGCGACTGGATCAGGCCGATCTGGCCGTCTTTCATCTGCGCGAAACGCGCCAGGGTATTGAGTGGCAGTTGCTCGGCGGCACGCACCCCGCCACCGACACGGAACGGCAGCTTGCGTTCGCGCAGCCAGTTGACGATGTCATTGAGGTTGGACGCCGCGCTGACCGCCTCGCGTAATTCGTCGGCCTGCGTGGGGTCGAGCGTGGCACTGAGTTCCTGCAGGTTGTAGACACGGCGTTCGGCGAACAAAGCGGGGTTCGCCTCGTAAAAGGCAGCGATCTCAGCCCGCGTGGGCGGCTCGGCCTGCGCGGTGTACTGCTCCAGGTAACTGCGCGCGAGGATTTCGCGGCGCGCCGCTTCGACCGCCTGCATGACGTTTGGATTGCGGTCGAGCTTGCTGTCGGTGGCACTCTGGACGAGCAACTCCTGATCGATGAGGCGTTCGAGCACACGCCCGCTGGCCGCGGGCACATCCGCCTGGGTGAGATTGGGGGTTCGCGCCAGCGTCGCGTTGATCTGATGCACCGAGATTTCACCCGAATTGACGCGCGCCGCCACCTGGGTTGCGCCACTTCCACCATCGCCGCCGCCACCGCATGCGGCGAGCAGCAGGACGGCGCACAACGGCGCCAGTTGCATGGTGAAGGGGTATGGCTTCATTCGCGGAAACTCCCGGACTCGGTGCATTACGTTCAGTTTTCGCCCGCCTTTCCGAGCGCGACGACCAGATACAGCGTCATATTATGGCACGGGGTCTGCCGCACGTCGGCGCCGGCAACTTCGATCGCTCGGGCGCTTTGCTGGAAACCGCATTGCCGCGAAATCGGGGCGTCATGCGAGACGACCGGGCCACGCAAATGATCCGCCTTGGCGTCGCGACCGCCTTGGCGGCGGGACCGACGCCCGAAGTAGTCATGCCCGGACGGGCAAGCCCGATGTCATTGCGTGACGAAAGCGGCACAGCGTCGACGGCAAATCACTTCTAGGCAAAACCGTGAGCATTATCACGGCGAAGTCGCGCTGTGGGCAAGCGCCGACGCCAACAGATTCATACGCTTACATTCGAAGGTCGCCTGGAGGCGTCAGCGGGATTCGCGATTCGCGCGCAGCCGATCCCCAATATGACCAGACGCAGGGCCATTTGCGGCAGCGTCCGTCGATCCCTGCGCTGGGCCGCGACGCCGTAGCCCGACGCTTCAGCGCCGCTTCAATGCTCTCGGCGCGCCACTACGAGGCGCTGTTCTGCAACGACCACTGCTAAAACGTGTAGTCGACCGAGAAGGTAGCCACACGCGCGGTGTACTCCTCGCTCGCCAGGTCGCTATCGCGTCGTAAGTAGGCATAAGAAACGCTCAGACGTAGCGGATCGACGGGGGTATAGACCACGCTGAGGTTGGCATTTCGGGACACGTCGTCGCGCGCCGGAAACGTGCCTGCAATAAGACCCGGATCACCGCGAAAATCGCGCTTACGCCACTCCAGCCGGCCCTGCACGCCAATCCGATGGAGCGGTTGCCAGGCCGGCGCGAGCGACAGCGCACGGGTGACCACGAAGTTATCCACGAAATCCTCGCGCGCGCCAATTTCGCGGCGGGCGATCGCCGTCACACTCAGTTTCTGCGACACGGTCAAGGTGTATTCGAGCCGTGCGGTGGGGCCGGTGTAATCGCGCGCGGTGAGGTTGGGATGACGCCGCCGACTCAAGCCGAGATAACCGGTGATAAGGCTGTGGCCGGTCGCCTGCCAATGCCCGCGCAAGCGCCAGTCGGTCTGGCGGAAACCGTCGTCAGCGACCACCCCGGCCTGACGATTGGGATAATCGCCGTCGGTAAAACGGCCGACGAGCGCGATCTGGTTGCCCGATCGCGGGCGATAGATGAGACGCGCTTCGACAATATCGGCGTCATACTCGGACGCGGCCGATGCGGGGTCGCTATACCGATTCGAAAAACGCTCGACGCCCGCGCCGGCCGACCAGTCGGGATGCCACCAGTAGTTCGCATCGGCGGTCAGCGTTCGCTGGCGGCTGATGCTTGTCTCACTGCCCGTCACCCCGGTGTCGGCAAAATCGCGCGCCGTCTCGTCCTGGCTCGCCCGCAGGCGCCCCGACCAGCGCTTGCCCAGCGCCCAGTCCCAAATTGCGCGGGCGCCAGTGGTCTCGTAGTCGAGGCGGTCCCAATGATCGAAACGCACCCGCGTTACATCGGCGGAGGCGTGAATCTGCTGCAAGCTGTAGCGGCGATCGAAGGCCGCGCGCAGCCCGGTCAAGCCCACACGATCGCCCCGCGGTTCGCTGCCGAAGGGCTGCACGCCATCGCTCAGTCGATAGATGTTGTCGTCGTACTGAAATGACTGGCTCAGCGAAAGCGTGAAACTATCACCCTCGGCGGCCCACACTGTTGGCATCGCACACAGCGTCGCACCTGCCAGCGCGAGGCATCGCCAAAACACACGCACGGGTATCGATTGAGCGGGGAAAATCATGGATGGGGAGTCTAACGGTTTGTATGGCGTGTTGCAGCGGCAACGACAAACCCGCGCGCGTCGGGTGAATGCGACACTTTGAAGCATGCTCAGGCCATGACACAATGACGCGACTATGATCATGTATTTGCTGCCGCGCAACAATCGGCGGCACAGACCTTTCATCTGAATGCTCATCACCGCCGATAAACAGCTCAGCTCGCATCGCAGCTCACTTTCGTTCATGAACGTGATCGAAACGCTGCTCGATCCGTTCGTCGCGGTCGCCGTGCTGTTCGCCGTCGCGGCACTGCATCACGAGAGCCTCGGCGCGCCCTACGTCATCCTCGCGCTGATCATATTTTCGCTGTCGTTTCCGGGCACGTTCTACCTGCATGACCGCTTCCGCCGCATGGTGCGCAAGACGGTCGTCAACTGGCTGCTGATTGCCACGGTGTTGCTGGTTTTTGGCCGCACCAGCGGTTACCTGGACTTCTATCCGGCCGAGGTCATCTATCTCTGGCTGGCCATCACGCCGCTCACTTTGCTCGCCACCAACGCGCTTGCGCGCTGGCTCATTCCCGGCATTCTGGCCTTGGAGGGCAACAGCCGTACGGCGGTGATCGCCGGCTGCAACGACATCGGCGCGCGACTGGCGGGCAGTTTTTCCAGCGACCGCTATCTGGGCGTTCGCTTCGTCGGGTATTTTGACGACCGCACCCGCGAGCGGCTTGACGGCATCGGGAATTCCGCATTGCTCGGGCGTCTTGCCGACGTTGCGAACTATGTCCGCCAGCACCATGTCGATTGCATTTACCTCGCGCTGCCGATGGCCACTCAGCCGCGCATCCTCAGTGTACTCGACGACCTCAAGGACACCACGGCGTCGATTTTCTTCGCGCCGGATATTTTCGTGACCGACCTCATTCAGGGCCGCGTCGGTCACGTCAGTGGCGTCCCGGTGGTCGCGGTGTGCGAAACGCCTTTCAGCGGATTTGACGGGTTCGTCAAGCGTCTCTCCGACATCGTGCTGGCGACGCTCATTCTCGTCCTCGTCATGCCGCTCATGCTGCTCATCGCTCTCGGCATAAAGCTTACTTCGCGCGGCCCGGTGATTTTCCGCCAGCGACGCTACGGACTCGATGGCAAGGAAATTGTGGTCTACAAGTTCCGCTCGATGACGACCTGCGACGATGGCGACGATGTCCCCCAGGCGCGCCAGGAAGACGCGCGCGTTACGCCTTTTGGCGCCTTTCTGCGGCGCACCTCGCTCGACGAATTGCCCCAGTTCTTCAACGTGCTGCAAGGACACATGAGCGTTGTCGGACCGCGGCCGCACGCCGTGGCACACAACGAGTCCTACCGCAAGCTCATCAAGGGCTACATGGTGCGACACAAGGTCAAACCGGGCATCACTGGATGGGCGCAGGTCAATGGTTGCCGTGGGCTCACTGACACTGTCGAAAAAATGGAGCGCCGGATCGAATACGATCTGGAGTACCTGCGCAACTGGTCAATCGGCATGGACCTGTGGATCATCGCCAAGACGGCGTTTCTGGTGCTGCGCGACCGCAACGCCTATTGAGTGGTCGAACCGGGGCGCTGCGCATTGCGGGCCGCGACCTTCGCTGGATAGGTCACAAGGCTGCTGCAGGAAGCATTCCAGCGCGCCGCTCGCACATTGGCTCGTACTGTGGCTACGGGCGCCCACCCACGGTGCCGTTTTCGTGCTATGCCTGCTCGCCGGCGGCTCGACAGGCGTGCCCGGCGACGACTTCACTGTGACATCCGCACTCATGTTTCAAATGGTTTCGCCGAATACTAGCTACCACCGGAAACGCAGCGAATCGCGGCCACCGCGCCGATCGCAATCCGCGCAGGGTGTCATGCCGACAGGCGATAGGGTGCGGCACGATCCGCTCTTGCGCTGATTTGCTGCGAACAGCACCGGCTACTTGAAAGCTAAGAAACGAGTTGAGCGCCCGGATGTTTTTCCCCCCGATCCCAAGCGAACAGTCACATTCGCACCAAGTCATCTTATGGCGGCCGGTAGCCGAGCGATGCGGTCGTCTTGCCGCCGCCCTGTGCGCCCTGTTTCTCGTATTGCTGACCTCGCCCGCAGGCGCGGCGGGCTTTCCGAAAGACCTGCGCATTGCGCTGCAGAAAGTGCGGGTTCCACTGTCGGACGTCGGCATCTGGGTAAGCCCGGTCGACAACATCAAGCGCCC
>CBDULG010000229.1:0-5261 GCA_965367985.1 uncultured Rhodocyclaceae bacterium | reverse complement strand
CCAATAAGCCCGTCAATATCAATTTCTTCTGCCACACGCCGCCCGCGCCGGATGACGCCGGACAGGCTGCCTGGATGGCGCGCCTCGCTGCGTACTACGACGAGTTCGGGCTGGATGCGTCGCAGGTGCCGCCCGTGGCGATTCGTGCACCGTTTGACGATGCGATGTGCGCGTGTGTCGAAGCGCTTAAACCGGCGGTGGTGAGTTTTCATTTCGGCTTGCCGGCACCGGCCCTGCTCGAGCGCGTCAAGTCGGTCGGTTGCCGCGTGCTGAGTACCGCCACCACCGTCGACGAAGCGCGCTGGCTGGAAGATCGCGGCTGCGACGCGATCATTGCACAAGGCCTCGAAGCAGGTGGGCATCGCGGCATGTTCCTCTCCGAGTCGATCACCTCCCAGGTCGGCACGCTCGCGCTGGTGCCGCAGGTGGTCGATGCGGTCGAGGTGCCGGTGATCGCCGCGGGTGGCATTGCCGACGGCCGCGGCATCGCGGCGGCGTTTGCGCTCGGCGCGTCAGGCGTGCAGATTGGCACCGCGTATCTGTTCACCCCGCAATCGCTGATCAGCCCGCTGCACCGCGCCGCGTTGAAGGGCGCGCGCGAGGATCAGACGGCGCTGACCAATGTGTTCAGTGGCCGGCCCGCTCGCGGCCTGGTCAATCGGATCGTGCGCGAGGTGGGACCGATGTCGGACGTGGCACCGCCGTTCCCCACCGCCGGCAACGCGCTGGCGCCGCTCAAGGCGAAGGCCGAAGCGGCGGGTAAAGCCGAATTTTCTTCCTTGTGGTCGGGGCAGGCGGCACGCCTCGGGCGCGAGATGGAGGCCGGTGACTTGACCCGGCAATTGGCGGCGGATGCCTTGCGACGGCTCGGCGCTTTAGCCGCCCAGCCAAAGGAGACAAAATGAAATCGATTCTCGCGCTGATGTGCTTGGTGTTGGGTGGTTGCGTCGGCATGCCCGAAAAGGTCGAGCCGGTCCAAGATTTCAAGCTGCAGAAGTATCTCGGCACATGGTATGAGATCGCGCGGCTGGACCACTCGTTTGAACGGGGACTGTCACGCGTCACCGCAAACTACAGCCTGCGCGAGGACGGCGGCGTCAAGGTCATCAATCGCGGTTACGACGCGCAGGAAAAGAAGTGGAAAGAGGCTGAAGGGAAGGCGTATTTCGTCGAGGACGCGGATACCGGCTATCTGAAGGTGTCATTCTTCGGCCCGTTTTACGGTTCATACGTCGTCTTCGCGCTCGACGCCGATGACTACCAGTATGCGCTCGTCTCTGGCCCCGACACATCGTATCTGTGGATTCTGGCCAGACAGCCGGCGCTCGATCCGGCGGTTCAGCGCACGCTCGTCGAGGAGGCCCGGGCGCGGGGTTTCGAAACCGACAAGCTCATCTACGTCGATCACAGCGCGGTGCCCTGAGCGCGCCATGCTCTATTTTTCTTACGGCTCGAACATGTCGTCGGCGCGGCTGCACCGGCGCGTCTCATCGGCGGCTTTTGTTTCCGTGGCGACGCTCGGCGCGCACGCCCTGCGGTTCCACAAGCTGGGCCACGACGGCTCGGGGAAATGCGACGCGTGGGCTACCGCTGAGTCGGCTGATGCCGTGATCGGCGTGGTGTTCGAGATCAGCGCTGCGGACAAGGCAATACTCGATCGCTACGAGGGACTCGGCAACGGCTATGACCACAAACAGGTGCGGCTGGTCACATCTGCCGGTGCGATGCTCGAGGCGGTAATGTACGTGGCGACGCGCACCGATGGATCGCTCACGCCCTACGACTGGTACCTCGCGCATGTGCTGGCCGGCGCGCGGGAGCATGCGCTGCCGGACGATTATGTCGACGCGATTGCCGCGGTGGCCTCGGTCGCCGATCCCGACCGGGCACGCCACGCGCGCGAGATGGCGATCTATCGTTGAGCGATTGCGCCGACTACACTCGAATCGCGCCCGCGGGCGCGACCGAACACTGGAAGGAGAAAGGTATGGCAACTCATCATGCGGCGGAGGCGGAGGTCGTCGATCTTGCGACCTGGAGTGACGATCTTCCGGAAGGCCAGTCGCAGGCGATCGCCAAGATCGAACATCTCGAGCTGGCGCGGCTGGTGATCGAAGGCGGCAAGCGGATGCACCGCGCAGGTTACTGTCATGTCGATGGCCCGGTGGTTTTTCAATGCCTCAAAGGCGAGATCGAGGTGGAGACACCCGACCGTGCGCAGCGCGTGCGCGCCGGGCAGTTGCTGTATCTGCTTGGCGGAACGGATCACGCCATCACCGGGATCGCCGATTCGGTGGTGCTGCTGACCATCGTGCTCAAACGCGGTGAATCACACGAGGACCTGCCCCGATGATCAAAATCAAGGGGCTGGATCACGTGGTGATACGTGCGCGCGACGCCGATGCGATGGTGGCCTTTTACCGCGACGTGCTCGGTTGTGCGGTGGAACGCGAGTCCTCGCCCGAATTCGGCCTGACGCAGCTGCGCGCCGGCGCGTCGCTCATCGACGTGGTGAGCGCTGACGGCGAACTGGGCCGCATGGGCGGCGCCGCACCGGGCGATGAAGGGCACAACATGGATCACTTCTGCGTGCGCGTCGAGCCCTTCGACGAGGCCGCCATTCGTGTCCATCTCGCGCGCTTCGGCGTGGAAGGCAGCGAACCGAAGACGCGTTATGGCGCCGAGGGCAACGGGCCGTCGATCTACATCGAAGATCCCGAGGGCAACACCGTGGAACTCAAGGGGCCACCCGACTGAAGCTGCCGTCAGGCCGCGTGTGACGAACACGCGCGTGTAGCGCTTTCAGCCATTGCTTGATCGCCGTGCAAAGCAAAGCGGCCAACCCTTGCAAAAAAATGCCAGGACCGGCAAGCGGTCAACCGCGGTTCTTGGCGTCACTCCGCGTCCAGCGCGTCGAAGCGTGCCGAGAGGAAGTCGATCAGCGATCGCACTGCGGGCAGCACGCCGCGTCGCGAAGCGAACACCGCGTGAATGGTCTCGTGCCGCGGCGCCCAATCCGGCAGCAGATGCACCAGGGCACCGCGCGCGATTTCATCGTGCACCATCGACTTCGGCATCTGCACCACGCCGACCCCCGCGATGGCCGCAGTGCGCAGCGCCACCATGTCGCGTGTAATGAAGCGCGGACGGTGCGCGACGGTGCGCTGCGCGTTATCGGGGCCGAACAGATGCCAGGCAAAATCATCGTGTGGCCGGCCCAGACCAAGACTCGGCAAGTCGCTCAGGTCGTCCGGACGTTGAAGCGGCGTGGCGTGCCCGAGCAAGTCCGGGCTTGCCACCAGGCATTGCCGGCGCTCGGCCAGCACGCGCATCACCAGGTCGCTGTCGTCGAGCGGCAAGGGCCGCACGCGAAGCGCCAGATCCATGCCCTCGCCGATCACGTCGACTCGCCGGTTTGTTGCCTCCAGATGCATCGTGACCTGCGGGTAACGCATCAAGAACGCCGCCAGCATGGTGCCCACATGCGCGTTGAGCAGGGCGGTCGGGCAACTCATGCGGACGATGCCGCACGGCTCGGCGCGGGTTCGTTCGATCGCTTCCTGCGCGGCCTCGGCCTCCACCAGCATCGCCTTGCAATGGGCGTAGTAGGCCCGACCCGTCTGGGTCACCGAAAAATGGCGGGTCGAGCGCTGAATCAGGCGCACGCCGAGGCGCTCCTCGAGTTGCGCGATGCGCCGGCTCAGTTTCGATTTCGGCTCGCCAAGCGCGCGCCCCGCCGGCGCGAAGCCGCCGTGGTCGACAACCTGGACGAAATAATAAAGATCGTTGAGGTCCTGCATCGCTTAGTCATCGATCCTGAGACGGAACAGTCGGCGCTACTCTAGCCCCGTTCCGTGGCAACCCGGGCTGTAGTGTCATCCTCGTTTTGCCTGCGGGACGAACTTAACAGTAAATCGGGCTGGACTTGCGCCAACGGCGATCTAATGTCAATCACGGTCGGACATTTTGTCCTCCGCGACTAAATACAAAGAGGTCAGCCATGACGATACTAAGAATGATGGTTTGCGCGGCGCTTGCCGGGGTGGCGGCGAGTGTGCAAGCGGTGCCGGTTGTCCTGTCGAACGCGGGTTCCAATGTGGCCGCCATTCAGGGCACGGTCGACGCCTTCCGAACGTCGCTCGGGGTACTCAACCCCAACGTTGTCGGTTCGCGCGGCAGCGGTCGGCGTGAAATCAACTGGGACGGGACACCCGACACGTTCTCGGCGCCAAACAACCTGCCCGGTAACTTTTTCAATTCGAACAGCCCGCGTGGTGTCGAATTCACGACACCGGGCAGCGGCTTTCAGGTCAGCGCGAACGCCGGTATCGCGCCCGTCGAGTTCGGCAATATTGATCCGGGCTATCCCGGCGTTTTTGCGACCTTCAGCGCGCAGCGACTGTTTACCGCCCTCGGCAGCACGTTCACCGACGTGAGCTTTTTTGTTCCCGGTACTTCGACCAAGGCGCTGAGCAGCGGCTTTGGCGTGGTGTTCACCGACGTCGATCTTGCGGCCACCACGGGCATCGAATTCTTCGACGTGCTTGATCAGTCGCTTGGTCAGTTCTTTGCACCGGCCTTCCAGGGCGATCAGACGCTGTCCTTCCTCGGCGTGCGCTTCGACCAGGGCAGCGTCGTTTCCCGCGCCCGCATCACCAGCGGCAATCAGATTCTGGCGCCGGGAAATACCGCCAATGACCTGGTGGTGATGGATGATTTCATTTTCGGTGAACCGGTGGCGGCGCGAGTTTCGGAGCCGGGAACACTCTTGCTGCTGCTGTTTGGGGTTGCAGCGACGGGTTTCAGTCGTCGCTCGGCGCTCGCATGACAATCAGGTCACCGCGGGTCGGTGGGTAGCACACAGGGCTGTACGCGCGGCATGGCGGCAGGCGCAGGCGCATTACTCACGTCCCGCCTGTCGTTCGAATCCTCCGACCAGCCGTCAGGGTGCCAAGTTTCGGTCAGGAATGCGCGCCGAATGTCGTGTGAATCGGCGTGCCGCGCTTGATGGTCAGTGTCACAGGCGTCTTCTCGGCAATCTGCGCGAGCCGCTCGCGCTGTTCGACGGTGAGCGGCGCGCCGAGGTGAATCGTTCGCTCGATCGATTCGCTGCCATCCGCGTCGCGGGTGAGTCGCACGTCCATGGTGATCGCGCCCAGGTTCCATGCCTTACGATCGGCATACATACGCAGCGTCAATGCGGTGCATGCGGCAAGGGCGCCGAGATACAGTTCGTGCGGTGACGGTGCGGTGTCGGTGCC
>CBDULG010000228.1:0-5274 GCA_965367985.1 uncultured Rhodocyclaceae bacterium | reverse complement strand
GTGGTGCAGGCGTTTCGGACAACGAACAGTCATCTAATCGAGGACGGTGGTCCTGGAGGAATTATGCTAACGAAAAAATTTGTCTGGCTGATAGTTGGGTGGATCCACGGTGCGGACGATTCATCCGTATCTCCTTGGTCAAAGATGCCAGTGTGCGGAGAGGGGTATGTGATGCGTGAGGCATGGGTGTACCGACAACAACATCGTAACTCTAATACGTCCCTGGCATCTTCGTGAAGCCTTTTTGGG
This sequence comes from uncultured Rhodocyclaceae bacterium, assembly GCA_965367985.1. Lineage (GTDB taxonomy): Bacteria > Pseudomonadota > Gammaproteobacteria > Burkholderiales > Rhodocyclaceae > Nitrogeniibacter. The sequence continues at coordinate 5,025 of CBDULG010000228.1, read as the reverse complement.
TAACGCGAACGTCAACCTGAGCGGCGGGCGGCTGCGCGCGGTGTCGAGCGCGCGGCGGATGCAGCATAGAATCAAGGACTCACACGTTGTTTTCGAAGGCCGCCCCATGCCGCACTTTCCTGCCCCCATCACCTCTCGCCTGCCCAATGTCGGCACGACAATTTTCACCGTGGTATCGCGCATGGCGCAGGAGGCCAACGCAATCAATCTGTCGCAGGGCTTTCCGGATTTCAATGCCGAACCGGTGCTGTTCGACCGTGTCGCGCATTACATGCATGCGGGCTACAACCAGTATCCGCCAATGGCGGGCGAACCCACCTTGCGTGAAGCCATCGTGGCGAAGACGGCGGTGCTTTACGGCACGCAGTACGACGTCGACAGCGAAGTGACGGTGGTCGCTGGGGCCACCCAGGGTTTGTTCACGGCGGTGGCGGCGCTGGTGCATCCAGGTGATGAAGTGATCATCTTCGAGCCGGCCTACGATTCCTATGCCCCCTCGGTCGAATTGCAGGGCGGCGTGGTGATCCGCATGCCGCTGCATGCGCCGGACTACCGGCCGGACTGGGCGCAAGTGGCGGCGCACATCTCGCCGCGCACGCGGATGATCATGATCAACACGCCGCACAACCCGACCGGCACCGTGTGGAGCGCGGATGACATGGCGCAACTGGCCGCGCTGGTGCGCGACACCCACATCGTGATCGTCTCGGACGAGGTGTACGAGCACATCGTGTTCGACCGCAGGCAGCATGAAAGCTGCGCGCGCCACGCCGAACTTGCCGCGCGCAGCGTGATCGTTTCCGGCTTCGGCAAGACGTATCACATCACCGGCTGGAAGATCGGTTACGTGCTGGCACCGGCCGAACTCATGGCCGAGTTCCGCAAGGTGCACCAGTTCAACGTATTCACTGTGAATACGCCGATGCAGTACGCGATTGCCGACTACATGGCCGAGCCGCAGCGCTATCTCGGTCTGGCGGACTTCTATCAGGCGAAGCGCGACCGCTTCCGCAATGCGCTGGCCGGCTCGCGTTTCGAACTGTTGCCCTGCGCCGGCACTTACTTTCAGCTGGCGCGCTACGCCACCATCGACGCGCGGGGCGACCGGGACTTTGTCGAGTGGCTGACGCGCGAGGTCGGCGTCGCCGCCATTCCGGTGTCGGCCTTCTTTGCCAACGGCCATGATGCGCGCGTCATCCGCTTCTGTTTTGCCAAACACGACGCCACACTGGATGCGGCGTGCGAACGGCTGGTGGCGCTGTAGTCGGTGGCTTGCGTGCTAGTATTTTCGTTTCCTCCATGCGTCTGACAAGTCCGTGCTGAAGGTCCTGCTATTCGTTCTCGTGCTGTTCGCGGTGTATTGGGTGCCGCGCCTGTTGCGCCAAAAAAACGCCGCGCGGCAGGGGGGGGCGTCACCGTCCGGCCGCCGGCCGGCCGATGCCGAACGCATGCTGCCGTGTGCCAGTTGCGGCCTGCATGTGCCCGAAAGCGACGGCGTGCGCCGCGGCGAGGCGTTCTACTGTTGCGAGGCGCATGCGCGCAATGAGCGCGACTGAGATGTTCCTGCACGAGCCGGCGGCGTTGCCCTCGGCGGCGTCGGCGCGGCGCGCATCGTTGCGTTATCTCAATCTGTTCCGCCTCGTCATGGCGGCGGTGTTCGCGGTGTTCGGCCGCGCCATGGGGCTGGGCGAGGCGGCGCCACTGCTCTTCGTGGTGGTCTCCGGCGCGTATCTGGTGGCGGTGCTGGCGCTCGGTTTTCCCGACGTCGCGCGCCGTTTCGGTTTCGACCGCGTAGTCACGCTGCAGATGGTGATCGACATCATCGCGCTGGCCCTGCTCATGCATGCCACCAGCGGCGCCAGCGGTGCGCTGCCGATTCTCATGATGGTGTTGCTGGCCGGCGGCGGACTGGTCGCTCAAGGCCGCTGGGTGCTGTTCTACGCGGCGCTGGCAACGGTTGCGGTACTCACCGAAAACGCGGTGCGCGCACTCAGCGGCGTTGCTTCGGCGGATTTTTTTGTCGTCGGCGTGGTGTGCATCGGCTTTTTCGGTGTCGCACTGAGTGCACGCCTGCTGGCGCGCCGCGCGCTCGCCAACGAGGCGCTGGCGCAGGCGCGTGGCGTGGACCTGGCGAAGCAGGAGGCGATCAACGCGCGCATCATCGAGGACATGCAGGACGGCGTGATCGTGCTCGACGCCGAGCAGCGGGTTGCGTCGGCCAACCCGCAGGCCGGCCGGCTGCTCGGTTGCATCGTCGATGAGGGCGTGCCGCTGGCCGAGTCGGCGCCCGCGCTTGCCGCGCAGCTCGCCACCAGCGCAAAAACGCGCGAGGCCGGCATGCTCGACATGGGCGGCGGCAAGGCGATGCGCTATCGCACCGTGGCGGCCGGGGAAACCGGTGGCGACCGCATCGTCTATTTGCAGGACATGGCGCAGGTGCAGGCGCAGGCGCAGCAGATCAAGCTCGCCGCGCTGGGCCGCCTGACTGCCGGCATCGCGCACGAGATCCGCAATCCGCTGACCGCGGTGAGCCATGCTGCGGAGTTGTTGCGTGAAGAGAAACGCGCCGACGGCCAGATCCGCTTGACCCGTATCATCAACGACAACGCGCAGCGCATCGAACAATTGGTGCGCGACGTGCTGTCGCTTGGCCGGCGTGACCGCGCCATGCTCGAGGCGCTGCCGCTGGCCGCCTTCGTGCGCGACTTTCTCGACGAATTTACGCTGCATGGCGAGGCGGAGAAGGCGCAGATCGAGGTATCGATCGACGAAGATGTCACCCTGGCCTTCGATCGCGCCCACCTGCATCAAATCCTGTGGAACCTGCTTGGCAATGCCCGCCGATACGCCAGCGCGCGGCCCGGCGCAATCCAGGTGCGCGCGGAGAGCCGGGACGGACGCACGCAACTTCATGTACTCGACGACGGGCCGGGCATCGCCGCCGAGCACGATTCGCAGTTGTTCGAGCCGTTCTTCACCACCCACGCCAAGGGCACGGGGCTCGGGCTGTACATCGCACGCGAACTGGCCGAAGCGAATCAGGCCAGTGTGGCACGCTGCGAGAGTACCGCCGGCGCCCATTTCTGCCTGACGGGACTGAGCCAGCCATGAGCAAGAACGAACGCCGCAATCGTCCCGGCAACGCCGAGGTGCTGATCGTCGACGACGAGGACGACATCCGCGAACTGCTTGAAATGACCTTCATCCGCATGGGCCTCGGTTCCCACGCCGCAGGGACGGTGGAAGAGGCGCGCACGCTGCTGGAACAGAACGATTATCGCCTGTGCCTGACCGACATGCGCCTGCCTGACGGCGACGGCCTCGACGTGGTGCGTTACATCAACAGCCACTGCGCCGATCTGCCCGTGGCGGTGATCACCGCTTACGGCAGCATGGAAAACGCCGTGGTTGCGCTCAAGGCGGGGGCTTTCGACTACCTTGCCAAGCCGGTATCGCTCGAACAACTGCGCGCGCTGGCCAAATCGGTGTTCCGCCTGCCGGGAAGCGGTGATGCTGGTGAATCGAAGGATGCCGGCGCGTTCCTGATCGGCCAGTCCGCGGCGATGGGGCAGGTGCGCCAGCTCATCGAGAAACTGGCGCGCAGCCAGGCGCCGGTATATATCTCGGGCGAATCGGGCAGCGGCAAGGAGCGCGCGGCGCGGGCCATTCACGCCCTCGGGCCGCGTGCCGAAGGTGCGTTCGTGGCGGTCAACTGTGGCGCGATTCCCGAAAATCTCATGGAAAGCGAGTTCTTCGGGTATCGCAAGGGTGCGTTTACCGGCGCGGACAGCGACCGCGACGGTTTTTTCCAGGCGGCACATGGCGGCACGCTGTTTCTTGATGAAGTCGCCGATCTGCCGCTGTCGATGCAGGTCAAACTGCTGCGCGTGATTCAGGAAAAACGCGTGCGGCGCATCGGCGAAACCGAAGAACGCGCGGTCGACGTGCGCATCGTCAGCGCCACCCACCAGAACCTGCGCGCGCTCGTCGATGCGAGCCGCTTCCGCCAGGATCTGTTCTATCGCCTCAATGTCATCGAGCTGAAGATGCCGGCGCTGCGCGAACGCAGCGAAGACATCCCCGAACTTGCCGACGCGCTGCTCACGCGCCTCGCCGGACAGGCGGGAATGGAGGTGCCGCGCCTGTCTGCGCAGGCGAGTGCGGCGCTGCGCGGCTACGCGTTTCCGGGCAATGTGCGCGAACTTGAAAACACCCTCGAGCGCGCGCTGGCGCTCTCCAGCGACGCCACCATCCATGTCGAGGATTTGGCGCTCGATCCCTTCGTGCAGGACGACGCGCCCGAGGCGCTGCGCGCCGGTGACGCCATGCAGCGTGGCCTGCAGGAGTATCTCGACGCCGCCGAACGGCAGGCGATTATCGACGCGCTTGCGCAGACCGACGGCAACCGCACTGCTGCGGCACGGCTCTTGCAGGTCACCTTCCGCTCGCTGCGCTACCGCATGGAGCGGCTTGGCATGAACGAGTCGTCGGGGTGAGCCTCGCCTTTGACGCGGCCGGCTGGCTGCGCGGCGCGCCCCGCATCGTTTCACCAAACGCGGACGAACGCCCGGCCGATACGCCGCTGCGCCTTATCGTGGTGCACGCCATCAGTCTGCCGCCGGAACGGTTCGGCGGGCCCGGGGTGACGCAACTGTTCACCAACCGCCTCGATCCGCTGGCCCACCCGTATTACGCGCAGATTGCGCACCTGACCGTGTCGGCGCACTTCTTCATCCGTCGCGACGGCGAGTTGATTCAGTTCGTGCCGGTATCGCTGCGCGCATGGCACGCCGGCGCGAGCTGCTGGAAGGACTGTGAGCGTTGCAACGACTTTTCGGTCGGCATCGAACTCGAAGGCTCCGATACAAAGCCGTTCACCGATGCGCAGTACGCGCGCCTCGGCGCCCTGGTCGACACATTGCGCGCACACTATCCAATCGAAGACGTGGTCGGCCACAGCGACATCGCGCCGGGGCGCAAGACCGATCCGGGTCCGCACTTCGATTGGCCGCGCCTGCACGCAAT